>NZ_JAZGQK010000024.1:0-165581 GCF_036422035.1 Plantactinospora sonchi | reverse complement strand
GGGCCGGCCGGATCGTCAGCGCGAGGCGACGCGGCGGGGCCGCCGGGTCAGGCCGAAGCCGACGACACCCGCGACTGCGGCCAGGATCCCTCCGGCCGTGGTCCAGATCCAGCGGCTGGAGAACCCGTCGAACCAGCCGTCGAACCACCCGTCGAACCAGCCGTCGTCCGCTCCGGTGGCGCCTCCCGCCTGGCCGGACGCGTCGGGGCGCGGGGTGGCGCTCTGCGGGGTGGCGCCGTCGGCCAGCACCGCACCGGGTTCGACCGCCGGTACGAGTGGCGCCTTCAGCCTGCCGTCCTCAAGCGCCGTCCCACCGTCGTCCACGGTGCTGACCAGCAGTTCCACCTGCACCGGGAGTCCGAGGTCCTGCTCCGGCAGATCGGTGGCGGAGAGCCGTACGTAGTACGTGCCGGGCAGCGGGTCACCGGACCACGGTTCGGCCCACGGACGGACGGTACGCAGCGTGCAGCCGAGCGCCACCCGGGGGTCGTCCTTCCCCACGCTCGGGGTCTGCGCCCCGGCGGTGCAGGCCTGACGGCGGCGGAGCCCGTCGAAGACGTCGACGGTCCAGGTGGCGGCGCCGTGCCGGCCGCCCGTCGTCGGGAGTGTCACGGTGACCGTGATGCTGTTGGTCTCGCCGGCGGACGCCGGGAATGACCAGTACAGGTAGTCGCCGGTCGAGGCGGCCACCTTGACCGGCTGGCCGGCCGAGATCCCGGTCGCGGTCAGGAACGAGGTGCCGGCCTTGGTCACGGTGACCGCACCGGGTGACGGGGTGGGTGTGGTCGGGGCGGCGGCAGCGGGGGCGGCCGGCAGCAGCAGGCCGGCGGTGACCGCCAGCAACGGCAGCGCGGCACGGCGGAGCATGGTCGGGTTCACGAGTTCTCCCTCCAGGTGGCCACCCACCAGCGGGTCAGCCAGCCGGCCAGCAGCCCGGTGAGCAGCCCGGCCACGGTGAGTACGCCGAGCAGCAGCCAGCCCCGGCCCAGGCCCGGGCTGTTCGGGGCGGGCGAACGTTCCACCACGTCGATGGTCAGTTCGACCGGCATTCCCGGTGTCTGGGCGTCGACCGGGCCCGGTGCGGAGAACGAGTTGCTCACCACCAGGCAGACCGTGGGTGTGGGGGTCGCTGTCGGTTCCTCCTCGTCGGTTGTCTCCTCGTCGACCTCCTCCTCCGGATCCGTCGCCGACCAGCGCAGCCCGGCCGAGAGCACGTCGGTACGACCGCTGCCGGCGTCCGTGCCCCGGACGAGTTCCCGTCCGTCGGCGGCGGTGGCCCGCAGCAGTACGCCGTAGTCCCGGTTCAGCGGGCGGTCGAGACCCACGCTGATCGAGGCCCGCAGCTCCTGGTCGGGCCGGACCGCGACCCGGTACCACCGGTGTTCCGAGAACCGTTCCCGGTCGGTGTAGACGCCGGGGGTGAGCAGCGGCGCCTTGGCGCACTCACCGGCACCGGCGACGATCGCCGGGGTCCGGGTGTAGGTGTCCTTGGCCCGGTCCACCAGCTGCTTGATCCGGTCGGTGAGCTGTTCCACGCTCTGTGCCGCGGTGTACGAACCGCCGGTGGCGGCGGCGATGCAGACGAGCTGCTTACGTACCTTCTCGTCGGGGGCCAGACCGAGTGTGTCGACCACCAGATGGGTGCCCTGGGCGGCCAGTTCCCGGGCCACCTCGCAGGGGTCGGGCGGCGCACAGGTGTCCTCACCGTCGGTGATGAGAACGATCCGGCGGGTGGTGCCGCCGGTACCGAGGTCCTGGGCCGCGCCGCGCAGTGCGAGTCCGACCGGGGTGAATCCGGTGGGTCGCAGCCCGGCGATGGCGCCCTTGGCCTGCTCCCGGTCGACCGGGCCGACCGGCACGATCTGCTGGGTGTCCTGGCAGCCCTTCTCCTTGTCGTCGCCCGGGTAGGTGGCGCCCAGCACCCGGATGCCGAGGTGGGTCTCGTCCGGCAGCGCGTCCACCACCTCGCGGAACGCCTGCTGGGCGACGGAGATCCGGCTACGGCCGTTGATGTCGTTCGCCCGCATCGAACCGCTCACGTCGAGCACGAGCTCCACTTTGGGCGGTTCGGCGCCGGGTTCGTCGGCGATCGCCGGTGGAGTGCCCGGCAGCACAATGGCGGCCATCAGTCCTAACAGGACTCCGATGGACCGACGCAGTATGATCATGGCCGAGGATCCTAGTAATGCGGATATTCTCCCGGTCTCGGCGGTATACGCCGTTCCATCCGCATCCCGCGCCGCGCCGCGCCGGACGATCCGCATCCCGCGCCGCCGCCGGACGGTCCGCAGCGGTCACGCCGGACAATCGGCGGCCGAAACCTCCGGGCGGCCGGCCACACCCGCGGCACCGCCGGGCGTCGATTCGACGACCGGGACACGCGTGATCGAGTACGCCGCCCTGGGCATAGGTTGTCCATCGGCGACACCCCGGAAACGACACCCCTCACGGAGGCGCGGATGCTCAAGGGTTTCAGAGATTTCATCATGCGTGGCAACGTCGTCGACCTCGCGGTCGGCGTGGTGATCGGCGCGGCCTTCACCGGCCTGGTCACGGCGTTCACCGAGGCGTTCCTCAAACCGCTGATCAGCCTGATCGGCGGCGGCACGGCGATCACGGCGGGCAAGTGGAAGCTGCCCAACGACGTCCTCATCGACTGGGCCGCGTTCGTCAACGCGGTCATCACGTTCTTCATGACCGCGGCCGTCCTCTACTTCCTCGTGGTCTTCCCGATGAACAAGCTCGCCGAGCGGCGCAAGCGCGGCGAGGTACCGCCGCCGGCCGCCCCGAGCGAGGAGATCAAGCTGCTCACCGACATCCGCGACGCACTGGTCGCCGCCGGCCGGGTGCCGGGACAGCACCCCGGCCAGCACCCGGGAGCGGCGCCGGGGCAACCGGGTCACCCCGGTGAACCGTACGGCCAGGGTTACCCGCCGGCGCCCCGCCGCCCCTGACCCGCGCCGCCGTGGACGGGCCGGCCGAGGCACGGCCGGCCCGCCGCGACGGATTTCCCCGACCCGGGGATCTACTCGAACGTACGTTCGATAAGCTCCCGTCGTGGAGCAGCGGAAGCACTGGTGGAACGGCAAGTGGGGACGCCTGGCACGGCGCGATGTCTACCTACGGGCCGACGCCGACCAGTGGCACGTGGAACAGCGCGCGGGCGGCGCCGAGGGGATCTCCCGGTTCTACGAGTTCAACACCGAGGAAGCGGCGTACGAGACGATCCGCGCCCTGCTGGCCGGCACGGACAGTTGGCGGGAACTCTCCCCCCGCCCGCCCGGCGCCGGGTGGCGGTGACCGGCCGTCGGCCCGGTCCGCGGGCCGGGGAGGCGACCGCCGGCCCGTCGGAGGCCGTCATCCCTGCCGCGCCGGGTCGGCCACCCGCTGCCGGACCGCCCACAGGGCGGCCTCGGTCCGGGACGCGGAGCCGGTCTTGCGCAGCAGGTTCGACACGTGCACGGTGACCGTCCGGACCGAGATCCCGAGCGACCGGGCCACCTGCTTGTTGGACATCCCGGCGGCCAGGCAGGCGAGCACCTCGACCTCCCGTCCGGTCAGTTCGACGTCCCGGCCGGTCACCTCGACCAGCGCGGCCGGTCGTACCGACGGGGCCGGCGCCGGCCGCACCTCCCGGGCCAGTTCCGCCACTCCCCGCCTGCCCTCGGTGGCCAGCAGTTCGATCAGCCGGTACGGATTTCCCCTGGTACGTCGCCACACCGCCAGCACCACGTCCTCCGGCACCTCGACCGGACCGGGGTAGACCTGGCCGAGCACCTGCGCGACGTCCTCGACGGCCAGCGGGGCGAGGTGCTGTCGTACCGCGCCGGGTGCTCCGGCCAGCCGGGCCAGGGTCGCCTCGACGATCGGTGGGGACACCGCCGTCTCCGCCGGCCGGCTCGCGACCACCAGCAGGGCCGGCAGGTCGGACGCGGTGGCCAGCTCACCGATCAGGTTCAGACTGGCCGGGTCGAGCGCGTGCAGGTCCTCCACCACCAGAACCGCCGGGCCGGTGCCGACCAGTGCCCGTACGGTGCGCACGGCGAGCCGCAGCAGGGCGTCCGGGGCGTACCGCTCCCGGGGGGTGTTCGGGTGCTGGGCCAGCCAGGCGAGCGCGTCGGCGGGCAACGGCATGTCCCGGGTGTCCCGACCGCTCAGCACGGCGGCCAGCCAGTCGTACGGGGCCGGGCTGTGCAGCCGGGCGGCGCCGGTCAGGATGGTCGCCGGTCGGGGCGCCAGCCCGTCCAGCGCGGCGGCGATCAACAGGCTCTTGCCGACCCCGGCGTCACCGGTGACCACCACCGTGCCGGTCGCCCGGGGACGGCCGGTGGCGGACCGGGCGCGAAGCGTGCGGGACTGGCCGGTGAGCGACGAGCGGGACTGGCCCGCGACCACTGCGCGGGACTGGCCGGTGACCGGCGCGGCGGACCGGGCGCCCGACGAGCGCTGACCGGCGGCGGATCTGGCGCCGGGCGGGCGGGACTGGCCGGCGACGGCGGCCCAGGCCAGGGCGAACTCGGCCAGTTCGCCGGCGCGTCCCACCATCGACACCGGCATCATGGCGTCCACCCTACGCAGTACTGCGTAGAGACATCGGCGCGGTCGCGGGGCAAGCTCTGGGGATGAGCTTCATCCTGCGCAGCCTGGCCGTCAGCGACCCTGGTCTGGTCCGGGCCAACAACGAGGACGTGGCCTTCGCCGGCGCCCGGTTGGTCGCCGTCGCGGACGGCATGGGTGGCGCCCCCGCCGGCGAGGTCGCCAGCGAGATCGTCATCACCGCGCTGGCGCCGATCGAGCAGGCCGCTGACGAACGGGAACCGCTCACCGCGCTGGCCGAGGCGGTCCGCACCGCCAACCAGCGGATCAGCGCGGTGATCGACGCCGACCCGGCGACCCGGGGCATGGGCAGCACCGTCACGGCGATGCTGCTGCACGGTGGGCGACTCGCCGTGGCGCACGTCGGCGACTCCCGTGGCTATCTGCTCCGCGACGGCGTACTGCGGCAGTTGACCCGGGACGACAGCTTCGTCCAGACGCTGGTGGACCAGGGCGGGCTGACCCCGGAGGAGGCGCGCCACCATCCGCAGCGTTCCCTGGTGACCCGGGTGGTGCAGGGTGAACTGCTGGATCCGGCGGTCGCCGTACTGGACGTGGCGGCGGGTGACCGGCTGCTGCTCTGCAGCGACGGGCTTTCCGACGTCGTCACCGACGACCTCATCGCGCTGGTGCTGGTCGGCTACCCGGACCGGGAGCAGTGCGCGAACCACCTGGTGAAGCTGGCTCACCAGGCGGGCGCGCCGGACAACGTCACCCTGGTGGTGGCGGACGTCGTCCCGGCCGCCGACGAGCCGACCGCAACCGCCGCCGCTCCGCTCTGACCCGCCGCCCGCCGTCAGTCGCCCGGCCGGACCGGCGGGATCCCGCTGGCCGGGTTGATGACGAATAATGGGCCGACCCGGGGTGCGGACGGCACGCCGAGCCGGCGACCATTCCGGACGGTGCCCGACGCGCCGGGCCGGACGCCACCGGCGGTCCTGCGGACGACCGCACGGCGGCCGGTCGGATCGACGCGGAGGTCGGATGGACGACAACGGGACCGTCGTGATCGACCTCGGTAGCGACCGGTACGACCCGCCGGTGGAGGACGAGGGCCGGCCACTGGCACTGCCGGCACACCGCTGGCGGGCCGCCGCGTTGGCCCTGGTCGGTGCCCTGGCGCTCACCGCCGGTGGAGCCGCCCCGCCGGCACCGTCGCCGCTGCGGGACGTGTACGCCGTGCCGTTGACGGTCGACGACCGCTTCCTGCTGACCGGGGACCGGCTCTACGTGGCCGACCGGCCGGCGGGCGGGGAGGCCAGGATCGCCGCGTACGACCTGACGGGACGGCGGATCTGGAGTGTTCCGCAGCCGGCCGGCGAACCTCTCCAGCTGTCCGAGGCACCTGGGCTGCTGCTGTCCACCAGCAACGATCCCGGCGACCGGTCGGTCCGGACCACCGCGTTGGACGCCGTGACCGGCCGCCCGCTCTGGTCCTTCCCCGACTGGCTGACGGCGCTTCCCGGCACCAGTACGGCACTGGTCACCAACGACGTCTTCCCGCCGGAGTCCCGGTTCGAGCCCGGCGAGCCGGTGCCTGCGGCGCCCGTGCTGCACGTCGCCTCCGACGGCACCACCTACACGGCGGAGTCGATCGGGGTGACGGCCCAGGTGGTCGACCTGGCCACCGGGGCGGTGCTCTGGAGGACGCCGCTGGTCTCCGCCGCGATCGCGCTGCCGGCCGGCGGCGGCCGGGAGCCGGTGGTGCTGGTCAGCCCGCGCGAGGGCGGGGTGGAGCTGCGTGATCCCCGGACCGGGGCGGTCCGCTGGTCGCTCGACCGGTCCGTCCCGCCGGTCCGGTACGCGGCACAGTTCGGTGACGTTCTCCTGCTCAGTCGGACCGGACGGGACGCCGGGTTGGCCGCGTACTCGACGGACCTCGGGCAGCGGCTGTGGGAGGCGACGAAACCCGACCTGCACAGCCCGCACTTCGGGGTGTGCGCACCGATGCTCTGCACGAGCGATCCCGACAACGGCGTCGAGGTACGGGATCCGGCCACCGGTGCGGTCGCCTGGCGGATGGCCAGGACGGGATCGCTGCAGCCGAGCGGATCGGGTCTGGTCGTGTCCGACGAACAGCCCCGGGTCCACCGGGTGGTCGACCCGGGCACCGGCCGGACGGTGGCCGATCTGACGGCGTGGCGGGAGGCCGACAGTTCCCCGTCGGAACCGGCGCCGCTGCTGCTGCGTCGCCAGACCGACACGCGGCAGACCTGGCTGGGGCTGCTCGCCCCGGGAGCGACGGCTGTCCGGACCCTGGACGTTGTCCCACACGCCCTCTCGTTCTGCGCGGTGGTGCCGGGTGTGGTCGCCTGTCACGCCGACGAGCGTGAGGTGCGGGTCTGGCGCTACGAGTAGCCGGTCAGACTCCACATTTCCCAGTAATCTGGGCATATGTCCCAGATCAGTCCCCCGTCATGAGGGCGTTCCGGTACGAACGCGGGCTCGACCCCGGCCAGGCGGTGGCGCTGGTCTCCGGCGAGCCGGAGGCGGCGTACCTCGGCGGCGGCACCAACCTCGTCGACCTGATGAAACTCGGGGTGGCCCGCCCCAGGCTGCTGGTCGACGTCACCCGACTCCCGCTCGGCTCGGTGGATCCGCTGCCCGACGGCGGGCTGCGGATCGGCGCGACGGTCCGCAACAGCGACCTGGCCGCGCACCCGACCGTCCGCCGGGACTTCCCGGTGCTGTCCCGCGCGCTGCTCGCCGGCGCCACCGGGCAGCTGCGCAACATGGCGACCATCGGCGGCAACCTGCTGCAACGTACCCGCTGCGTCTATTTCCAGGACGTCAGCCGGCCGTGCAACAAACGCGAACCCGGTACCGGTTGCTCGGCGATCGAGGGCCAGAACCGCGACCTCGCCATTCTCGGCTGGTCGCCGCAGTGCGTCGCGACCCACCCGTCCGACCTGGCGGTCGCGCTCGCCGCGCTGGACGCGGTGGTCGAGGTCCGAGAACCGACCGGTCCCCGGGAGATCCCGCTCGCCGACCTCCACCGGCTCCCCGAGGACCGCCCGGACCAGGAGACCACGCTGGCCCGGGGCGGCCTGATCACCGCCGTACGGCTCCCCGCGCTGCCGTTCGCACGCCGGTCGACGTACCGGAAGGCCCGGGACCGGGCGTCGTTCGCGTTCGCCCTCGGCTCGGTCGCGGCCGCACTCGACCTGGACGGCCCGCTGATCCGGGACGTCCGGATCGCGTACGGCGCGGTCGCGCACCGGCCCTGGCGGGCCCGAATTGCCGAGGACGCCCTGCGCGGCCGGCCCGCCACCGAGGAGACCTTCCGACTCGCCGCCGAGGAGGAACTGGCGGCGGCCCGACCGCTGTCGCACAACGCCTTCAAGATCCCCCTGATCCGCAACCTGACCGTCCGGACCCTGACCGAGCTGGCCGAGCGCAGCGAGGTGACGACGTGAGCGAGCGCAGCGAGCGAACCAGCCAACTCCGCCCCACAGCTCACGGCGGCGCCGAGCGCAGCGAGGTGAGGACGTGAGCGCTTCGACGGTCGGGATCGGCCAGGCCCACCCCCGGCTGGAGGGGCCGGCGAAGGTGACCGGCACCGCCCGGTACGCGGCGGAGTACCCGGCGGACGGCATGGTCTACGGCTGGGCGGTGCAGTCCAGCGTGGCCAGGGGCCGGATCGTCCGGATCGACCCGACGGCGACCCTCGCCGAACCGGGGGTCCTGGACGTGCTGACGTACGAGAACGCCCCCCGACTGCAGTCGACCGCGAGCAGCGAACTCTTCCTGTTGCAGCACCCGCAGGTGCACTACCGGGGCGAGTTCCTGGCACTGGTGCTGGCCGAGACCCTGGAGTCGGCCCGGGAGGGGGCACTGCTGCTGCGGGTCGACTACGACACCGAACCGCACAGCAGCCTGCTCACCGAACACCATCCGGGCCTGTACAAACCGGAGAAGGTGAACCCGTCGTACCCGACCGACACCGGGCTCGGCGACTTCGAGGCCGGGTACGCCGCGTCCGAGGTCCAGCTCGACCAGACGTACCGGACCCCGGCGTACCACAACAACCCGATGGAGCCGCACTCCGCGACCGCGCAGTGGCTGGACGGGCGGCTGCTGGTGCATGACAGCAGCCAGGGCGGCACTCTGGTCCGGGACACCCTGGGCCAGCTCTTCAACCTGCCCGTCGACCGGATACGGGTGATCTCCGCGCACGTCGGCGGCGGCTTCGGCGGCAAGGGTTCGCCGCGCTGCACCCCGGTGCTGGCCGCGATGGCGGCCCGGCACCTCGGCCGGCCGGTGCGGCTGGCCCTGACCCGACAGCAGATCTGCGGACCGCTCGGTTACCGCACCCCGACCATCCAGCGGGTCCGGCTCGGTTCCGACGCCGACGGGCGGCTGGCGGCGATCTGCCACGACGCGATCAGCCAGACCTCCACCAGCATCGAGTTCACCGAGCAGACCGCGGTGCTGACCCGGAGCCTGTACGCCGCGCCGAACCGGCGGACCACCCACCGGGTGACCCGGCTCGACGTACCGACGCCGTCCTGGATGCGGGCACCCGGGGAGTGTCCGGGCTCGTTCGCGCTGGAGTGTGCGATGGACGAGCTGGCGGTGGCCTGCGGGACGGATCCGGTCGAGTTGCGGATCCGCAACGACACCGAGGTCGACCCGGAGGAGGGGTTGCCGTTCACCAGCCGCAACCTGGTCGCCTGTCTCCGGGAGGGCGCCCGCCGGTTCGGCTGGGCGGACCGGGACCCGGCCCCGGGGGTCCGTCGACAGGGCCGCTGCCTGGTCGGCACCGGGATGGCCTCGGCGATCTACCCGGCCCGGGCAGCCGGTGCGCATGCCTGCGCCCGGGTGAACCCGGACGGGACGTACGAGGTCGGCATCAACGCCACCGACATCGGTACCGGCGCCCGGACGGCGCTGTGGCTGATCGCCGCCGACGCGCTGGCCGTACCCGGTGAGCGGGTGACGGTCGACATCGGCGACAGCGACCTGCCGGCTGCCTTCGTCGCCGGCGGATCGTTCGGTACCGCCGGTTGGGGCTGGGCGGTGGACAAGGCGTGCCGGACGCTGCGTCGGCAACTCCAGGAGCAGCACGGCGGCACCGTGCCGGCCGACGGGTTGACGGTTCGGGTGGACACCATGACCGAGGCGGCGGAACAGCCCCGGTACGCCCGGTACGCCTTCGGCGCGCACTTCGTGGAGGTCCGGGTCGACATGGACAGCGGCGAGGTACGGGTCCCCCGGATGTTGGGGGTCTTCGCCACCGGACGGGTGGTGAACCCGACGACCGCCCGGTCCCAGCTGATCGGCGGGATGACCATGGGACTGTCGATGGCCCTGCACGAGGAGGGGGCACTCGACCAGCGCTTCGGCGACTGGGTGAACCGGGACCTGGCGACGTACCACATCGCCTCCTGCGCGGACGTGGAGCAGATCGACGCGGGCTGGGTCGACGACCCGGACGAGCGGGTCAACCCGCTCGGCGTCAAGGGACTGGGTGAGATCGGGATCGTCGGTTCGGCGGCGGCGGTCGCCAACGCGGTCTACCACGCCACCGGGATCCGGGTCCGCGAGCTGCCGATCCAGTCCGACAAACTGGTGGACCGGCTGCCGACGAACTGACCCCGCACGTCGCCCGGCCCGACCGGGCCGCCGCACCGTCATGGTGGTGCGGCAGGCCGTCGATCGGTTACGCCGCGTGCGGCGGGTGACCGCCTCTGCGGTACGGCTCAGCCGCCGATGGCGGAATGCCACGGCCGGGACCGCCTGCCGTTGGCGGCCACCGACGTCCGCGGCTCGACCACCGCCATCCGACGGTGGTCCTCCGGTTATCGGTCAGCGTGCGGCGGTGGAGAAGCGCTGCGGGGTCGCGGTGCCGTGCACACGCTTGGCGTGGGCGGCGTAGGCGCGCCGACCGATGATCGGCATGAGCAGCCGGACCGGCAGCGGAGCCTCGGCGAGAACTCCCTTGATCACCTCGGGGTCCCCCTCGTACATCGTCATGCCGACGATCACCGGGAGGTGCTTCTTCGGGGTCGCGCGCATTCCGTGCTCGCCCATCTGCTTCCATTCCGCGGCGGTGACGTACTTCTCCGCCAGCGGCAGGATCTCGCTCTCCTCCATCGCCATGTGCTCGATCAGTGCGGCGCGCAGCCGTTCGAAGGCGGCGGCGAGTTCGACACCACCCTGTGCGGTGGCCCGCCAGCCGGGGAGCAGCCGGGACACCTCCGCGTTGGCTCCTTCGATGGCGTGGTGCTGCGCCTCCATCACGGGAACGACGGCCTCGGCCTCCGCACCGCCCCGCTCGGCCAACCGAGGCCAGAGCAGCAGGTCCTCGCCCTCGTGGTGCTGGTGCAGGACGCCGCACACCAGCTCGGCGTGGGCACCGACGACCTCCGCGCGCCTGGTGTCACCGGGAGCGACACCTTCGACGAGCTTCGGCAGCAGGCTGATCTCACGACGGAGGTTGGCGTGTGCCATGTACATGTCGCGTACGTCGGCCATGGGTTCGTTGTGGTGGGGATTCACTGCGACCTTTCCGAGGGGTGCTGCCGGTATGACTGTTCTGATGTCGTGGGGCGTCGGATCCTGCGCCGGCGCCGCCCGTGGAAGCCTGCCCGACGCGACTTGCAGCCGACTTGGAGATCACCAAACGCGCGCCGCCCCGCTGTGCGGCACCCCGGACGGGGAAGCGCGGTCAGGCGACGAGCCCGGACCGGGAAGCGCGGTCAGGCGGCGAGCGCGGACTCGGCCTCCGCCAGCCAGTACGGCGCCTCCCACCGGCGGGCCACCTCGGCCGCCAACCGGAAGTGCCAGGCCGCCAGCTCCGGGCGGCCCTGGAGTCGGAACAGCTCGCCGAGGGTCAACGCGACCGGGCGTAGCGTGATCGCACTGCTGGAGAAGCCGGCCAACTGTGCACGGACCGGCAGCAGCCCGTCGATGACCGGCTGGGCCAGATCCCTGCGGTCCAGCGCCACGGCGACCATCGCCCGTACGGTGAGCAGCGTCGACTGGAAGTAGTCGGGACGGTAGGGGTGGACGCCGACCGGCACCGCCCTGGCCTCGTCGAGCCTGCCGCTCTGGACGAGTGCCAGCGCCAGCAGGTCGTCGACGATCGGGCCGAACATCTCCCGTGCGGCCCGGGTCGGCTCCAGATGCTCACCGAGGCGCCGCTGGCTGATCAGCAGCGTCGCGGTGGCGTAGTAGCGGAGGGCGTCGGCGTGCAGCGAACCCTGTCGCCGCATCTGCTCGGCGGCCTCGTCGTAGCGGCGCTGCGCCGTCACGAAGTCTCCGGCGATGTGCGCGAACGCGCCCTGTGTGGCGAGACCGATCGCCTTCGCCTCGTTGAGCTGGTACGTGCTGACCATCGCCGCCTGCCGGTCGATGCTGGCGCGTAGCTCCTCCGGCTGGTTGAGCGCGGCGGCGCTCTGGCTGAGCGCCTGCTCGGCCAGCCATTGGTAGGTCACCAGGCCGTGCCTGGTGGCGAGGTCGCGAAGTTCCCGCGCCAGTTCCCGCCGCTGCCGCGCCTCCCGGTCGAACCGCAGGGTACGGAGGCGGGCGGCCAGCCCGAGGGCCCGCAGCTCGGGATCGTCGAAGCCGCGCGAGATGGTCAACGCCTCCAGCCCGGCCGCCGGGCCACGTGGATCCGACTCCCCGTCGAGCTCGTTGGTCAGCGCCTCCAGCAGTCGACAGCGGTCGACCGGGGTCAGGTCGTCCCTGGCCAGCAGCCGGGTGAGCAGCTCGACGACCCGGTGCTCCACGACGCCGTACGCCCGGATCAGCCACGGCGTGGCGACCTTCCACGCGGTGAACGCCGAGACCAGCAGCTCGTCGCGGCCGGAGGCGGCGGCGACCTCGACAGCGTGGGCACGGGTCCGGCGGGCGGCGGCGACCGCGCCGGCCCGGGCCTGGGCCCGGAGCAACCGGCCCAGCAGATCCACCCGCAGCGCGTCCCGGTCCCCGGTGACCGCCGCGGCGCTGTCCACGGCGCTGCCCAGCAGTTCGACCGCAGCGTCGTACGCGTAGCGCCGTTCGGCCAGCTCGCGGCGCGGACCGCGTAGTCGACCGCGAGCCGTGCGGTCTCCGACGACGCGGAGCGGGCGTAGTGGTGGGCCAGCGCCGGGTAGTCGTCGGGGCGCAGCCGACGGGTGCAGGCGGCGACCCGGGCGTGCAGACGGGAGCGGCGCAGTTGGGAGATGTCGGTGTAGAGGGTGTCGCGGACCAGGTCGTGCACGAACCGGACCCGCCCCGGCGCCGGTTCGGTGAGCAGCCCGGCGACCAGACCGGCCTCCAGCGCGTCGAGCACGGTGTCCTCGCCGGCGTCGGCGGCCCCGACCAGCGTCTCCACGTCCGCCTCCCGCCCGGCGACGGCGGCGAGGCGCAGCACCGCGACCGCCGGCTGCGGCAGCCGGGAAAGGCGTCGGCGCAGTACGTCGCGGACTCCCGCCGGCACCTCGGACCTGGCTACGAGTGCCCCTTCGGAGGCGAGCAACCGGGCCGCCTCCCGGACATAGAACGGGTTTCCGCCGGTCCGCTCGGTCAACGCGGCGACCGTGTCCGGGTCGACGGTCGTCCGGGTGAACGACCCGATGAGGCGCTCCACGTCGGCGGCCGCGAGCCCGTCCAGCCGGATCCGTCGCGGGGACAGCCGGGCCAGCGCCGCCAGGTTCTCGGCGAGCCGCTCGTGGTTGTCGGATGGTCGGAAGGCGGCGACGAACAGGACGGCCACGTCGGTCATTGCGGTGACACTGGTCAGGAGCAGCAGCGTCTCGGCGTCGGCGGCGTGCAGATCGTCGAGGAGGATGGCGACCGGTCCACGGCCCGCGGCGGCGCGTAGCCAGGTGCCGACGGCGCGGTGCAGCCGGAACCGGCCGGCGGCGACGTCGCCGCCGAGGTCACGATCGCTGTCGTCGAGCAGCGGGGCGAGCGCCGGGGCGAGGTCCCCGGGTGGCGCCTCCCTGGCCAGTTGCCGGAGTGCTTCGACCCACGCCCAGGCCGGTGGCGCGCCGTCGACCTCCGGACAGCGGCCGACGGCGACCAGCCAGCCGTGGGCGGCGAGGTCCCGCCGGAACCGGGCCAGCAGGCTGGTCTTGCCTGCGCCGGCCTCCCCGGTGAGCAGCACGATCCCGGGTCCGCCGGCAACCGCCTCGGCCGCGCTCTCCGCGAGCTGCGCCAGCTCCGCCTCCCGCCCGACGAACAGTTCCTCCGGCGCCGCGACGGTCGGCGGTCGGCCGTGCGGTGACGCCGGGCGTGCTGGCACAGCGGCGTCGTCCGGCACCGTCGCCGTCGTCCCTGCCGGGGCCGGCAGCAGGTCGAGGCGCTGGCCCAGGATCGCGTTCTCCACCTCGACCAGCGCCGGTCCCGGGTCCAGGCCGAGCTCCTCGGCCAGGGTCGCGCGCGCCCGGCGCAGCGCGGCGAGCGCCTCACCCTGCCGACCGGTACGCCACAGCGCCAGCGCCAGCAGCCGCCAGCTCTCCTCCCGCAGCGGTGCCTGTCTGGTCAGCGCCTCCGCCTCCGGTACCGCCTCGGCGGCGCTCCCGGTACGCAGGGTCACTTCGAGCAGCAGCTCCCGGGCGACGATCCGCAGCTCCTCCAGCCGCGTCACCTCCGGCTGCACCCACGGCTCCCCGGTCAGCTCGGCGTACGGGCTGCCGCGCCACAGTTCGAGACCGGTGCGCAGCAGCCGGCCGGCGCGGACCGGTTCGGTGTCGCTGACCGACCGTGCCTCGGCGAGCAGTTTCTCGAACCGCCAGGCGTCGACGGCGTCGGTGGGCACCCGGAGCGCGTAACCGGGCGGGGCGGTCACCAGCAGCCGGGCCGGTGCCCGGCGTTCCCGCTCCGGCTCCAACAGGCGACGCAGGTTCGAGATGTACGCCTGCAGTGAGGCGATGGCCCGGGGCGGCGCCTCGCCCCGCCACAGGTCGTCGATCATCCGGTCGACGGAGACGACCTCGCCACGGGCGGAGAGCAGCAGGGCGAGTACGGCGCGCTGGCGGGGGCCACCGAGGTCGACCGGTTCGCCCCTGTGGAGTTCGAGTTCGAACGGCCCAAGCACCCGCAGCAGCATGACCTGGACAATGCTAGTCGTACCGGCTGGTTCCGGGACCAGGTGCGGCCTTCTGGTGCCGGGCGCTCCGTCCGCCTCCGTCGCGGTCCCGTCGCCGTCGTCGGCAGCCCGGCCGCACTCGGGTCGGTCGCCGTCCGTCACCGAGGCGGGGCACCTCCGGTGTCCGTGCCACGTCGTCAGCGGGGCCACCTCCGGTGTCCGTGCCGCGAGGGGTCCGTGTCGCGTTCAACGAAGTTGACGACGCATGATCCAGGTCGCTGCCGTTCCTTCACCGGTGATCCCGCCGGTACGCGGGTCGATCGCCCGCCAGTGGTGTTCGTGCGGGCGGACGATCACGTAGCCCAACCGCTCGTAGAACCTGACGGCGGCATCATCGTCGACATCCACGTCGAGGCTCATCATGTCGGCGCCGCGCACCGCGCCTGTCGCCTGGCCAGCTTCGACCAGCGCACGTCCGATTCCGCGACGACGGGCCGACGGGACCACCGCCAGCCCGTACAGCCACGGATTCGGTGCGTCGCAGCCGTCCAGCCACCGGAGGCTCACCACCCCTACGACATCCTCGGCGACGACGGCGACGAGCATGTCCTCGTTGCCCCGTTCGGCGGCCTGGAGACGTACCTCGGCCCGCTCCCTCGACCCCGCCAGCTCGGTCAGCCTGTCCAGATCCGCGCGCCGTACGGCACGGATCAGCCAATCGTTCATGATCCACTCTCGATGGGGTGACGTTCACCGACCTCGCCGGGACCGGGGTCGACGTGTCGCCCGGGCAATGGCACCAGCCTCCACGGCGGAGGCCCAGGCCCCGGCATCATGCCGGTGACCTGGGCCTCTGATGTGGGCCGCCTGGGACTCGAACCCAGAACCCGCTGATTAAAAGTCAGCTGCTCTGCCTATTGAGCTAACAGCCCGCCAGCCCGTACAGAGTACCGGACGCCGGACCTGCTACGCGGCCGTGATTACCCGGGTCCGGCGTACGGCGGCGGCCCCCCGACACGCGGTGTACGGGACCCCTGGCGACCAGCCGGCCCACGCTCGCTCAGTACGTGTCGGCGAGTTGGGTGCGGAGTTTGGTGAGGGCGCGGGTGAGGAGGCGGCTGATGTGCATCTGGGAGACGCCGATCTGTTCGGCGATCTGGGATTGGGTGAGGTTGCCGTAGAAGCGGAGGGTGAGGATCTTCTGTTCGCGTTCGTCGAGGGTGGCGAGGGCGGGGCCGAGGGCGACGCGGAGTTCGGCGAGTTCGTATTCGTTGTCGTCGGTGCCGAGGAGGTCGCCGAGTTCGGTGGTGCGGTCGCCGTCGCCGGTGGGGGTGGACAGGGAGACGGCGTTGTAGGCGCGGGCGCCTTCGAGGCCTTCGAGGACTTCTTCCTCGGTGAGGTTGAGGTGGGTGGCGATGTCGGTGACGGTGGGGGAGCGGCCGAGGGTCTGCAGGAGGTTGCTGTTGGCTTCGCTGATGGCGAGGCGGAGTTCCTGGAGGCGGCGGGGGACGCGGATGTCCCAGGTGCGGTCGCGGAAGTGTCGTTTGAGTTCGCCGATGATGGTGGGGATGGCGTAGCCGGCGAAGTCGACGCCGCGGGTGGGGTCGTACTTGTCGATGGCTTTGATGAGGCCGATGGCGGCGGTCTGGATGAGGTCGTCGGTGGGTTCGCCGCGTCCGCTGTAGCGGTGGGCGAGGTGGTTGGCCAGGGGGAGCCAGGCTTCGATGGTCTTCTCGCGCAGGGTTGCCCGGTCGGGGTGGTTGGTGGGCAGGGCGGCGAGGGTGTGCAGGAGGTTGGTGGCGCTGTCGGTGAGGGTGGCCGGGTCGGGTGCCGGGGCCGGGGTGGTGTCGGGTGTGACTACTTGCCGGTTGGTGGTCGCGGTCATGGTGGTCCTCCCTGCACCGAGCGCGTGTGGTTCCTGGTTCGTGTTTCGTGGCTTGTGGGCGGGGCACGTGGTGTGTGGCCCGTTCAGGTCATCACCTTAGCCCGTTCGTATCCGCGAAATCTAGCCGAACGGCTGATGGATAATCTTCGTGTCTTTCGCCAAAAGGAACATTTCCTCGTACTCGCTCGGCTTGGTTAGGCTCCGGGACGTGGAATCCGCCGCGCTCACCCCGCCGACCAGGCGGTCGCTCCGGGTCGCCGGGCTGGTGCTGGCCGCCGGTGCCGGTCGCCGGTACGGGGGACCCAAGGCACTGGTCCGGCTCGACGGGCGACTCCTGGTCGAGCGGGTGGTCCGGGTCGCCCGGGACGGCGGGTGTGACCCGGTGGTGCCGGTGCTGGGTGCGGCCGCCACGACGGTCCGGCAGCAGGCCGAGTTGGACGACGCCGTACCGGTGGAGAACCCGGACTGGCCGACCGGGATGGGTTCCTCGTTACGCGCCGGCCTGGCCGCGCTGTCCGGGACGGACGCGGTCGCCGCGATCGTGCTCCTGGTCGACATGCCGGGGGTCACCGCCGAGGCGGTCCGCCGGTTGGCCGACCTTGCCGGGCCGACCGCGCTCGCCATGGCCGGCTACGGTGACCGACGCGGTCACCCCGTGCTCCTCGGCCGCGACCACTGGACCGGAGTGACGGCGTCCGCCGTCGGCGACATCGGCGCCCGCGCCTACCTGCGCGAGCGGGCCACCCAGCTACGGGTCGTGCCCTGTGCCGACGTTGCGGACGACACCGACCTGGACGTCCCGCCCGCACCGTGAGGCTTACGCCGTGGCGGCAAGGCCACGGGGTGGGCCGGCGCGCGGGGTACGGTGCCCGAGGGCCCGGCCCGCCGGGCCGGCTCAGTGCGGCAGGCGGAGCGCGAGATACAGGTCGACCCGGTCCGGGAACCGGGCCAGGTTCCGGCCGGTGAGCTGCTCGATGCGCCCGATCCGGTACCGCAGGGTGTTGACGTGCAGATGCAGCCGGGCGGCGGTACGACTCCACGAACCGGCACAGCTCAGGAACTCGTCGAGGGTGGCCACCAGGTTGCTGTCGTGCGCCTCGTCGTAGGCCAGGACCGGCCCGAGCACCCGCTCCCGGAAGGCCCGCCGGGCCTCCGGTGGTACGCCGGAGAGCAGCAGCAGGTGCGAGGCGAGGTCACCGGAGGAGACGACCACCGTGGCACCGGAAGCGGCGAGCGCGGTGGCCAGGGCGTGCCGGGCCTGCTCGACCGCGCCTGGCAGCGCACCCGCGTCCGAAGCCGGCCCGCTGATCCCGACCACGAGCCGACCCGTGCCGAGCCCCGGCGCCAGGCCGTTGACCGCCGCCCGGATCGCGTCACCGATCTCGGCCAGCCGGGTCGGCGCGACGCTGAGTACGCCGAGGACCGCGTCGGGCAGCGCGGCGCCGGTCACCATCGCCGGGGCCGCCGCCGAGCGGACGATCTCCTCGGCGACCGCGACCGCCAGTTCGGGCGGCGTACCGAGCCCGGTGAGCCGGACCGCGACCACCAACAGCGTCGACTGTGCAGCGAGCCCGCCGGAGAGCAGCCCGGCCCGTAGTTCCGCCGGGCCCGCGGCGGACGCCAGGGCCAGGCCGAACTGGTCGGCGAGTCGCCGTTCCACCCGACCCGTCTCGTCGGCGTGCGCCCGCTCCAGGGTGACCAGGCTGACCAGCTCGGCCGCCGCGTCCGGCAACGCCACCGGGTCCGGTCGAGCCACCGACCGCGGTCGAGTCGCCGGGTCCGGTCGAGTCGTCGCCGGTGGCGGCGGGGTCTTCGGGGACCCGGTCGGGCCGGGCGAGCGCCGACGGTCCACGTCCGACCCCGGAACCTCGGACGTGCAGGCCAACAGCCAGGAGGCGAGCCGGTGCTCCGGCCGGCCGGGTACCGCGACCAGCCAGATCCACTGACCGTCCAGGTCGATCCCGGCCGGCAGTCGGCCGGTACCGAGGAACCTGCCGGCCAGCTTCGCCCGGGTCTCCGGAGCGAGTGGACCGGTGCCGGCCACGATCCGCCCGGTCGGGGTCAACACCCAGCACCGTACGCCGAGGTCGCCGGCGACCGGCCGGAGCAGGTCGGCCAGCCGGGCCCCGCCGGCCATCGCCGCCACCAGCCCCCGGTACCGGCCGACCACGTTCGCCAGCCCGGTGGCCCGCCGAGCCCACAGTGTCGGGGTCACCTCGTCGATGATGTCCCGGAAGGACACCTCGACCGGCACCTCGAACAGCGGTACCCGGTGTCGGCGGCACGCCGCGACCAGGTCCACCGGCACCGACCCGTACGCCGCGTCACCGGCACCGATCGCGGCGACCCCGGCGGCGGCGCAGGCGGTGACGAACCGCTCCGAGTCGGCGGCCCGCCGCCGCCACATCAGCCCGGTCAACACGATCTCTCCCCCGGTCAGGTACCGGCGGGGGTCGGGCAGGTCGGTGACGTACACCCGGCTTACCGGACGGTCCAGGTCGTCCGCGCCGGTGAGCACGGTGAGCCGCAACTGGGGGCTGCCCAGTGCCTCGCGCAGTCGCATCGCCGAACCTTTCCGTCGCCGGGTCAGGTCGGTTGGAGGAACCCACAAAAACGATACGGCCGGCCGGCCGGGTTTCGGTGCTCCCACCGATTCTCCCGGGGCCCCGCCGGCTGCTGTACTTCTCGTTACCGCGCCAGAGGTGTTAGGCGGGGCCCTTCCTATACCAGAAGCGATAAGAAGGGGCCCTTCCTTGCGGGAGGGGGTCGGGGATGAGGTTGGAGGACTTCAACCGTGGCCCCGCCGAGGTGGTCGAGCGGGAGCTGACGGCCTGCTGTGCCGTACCCGAATGGGCGCGGGCGGTGGCGGCCGGCCGGCCGTACCCGGACCTGGCGTCGGTGTTGGACGTCGCGGACCGCGCGCTGCGGGCGCTGGGCTGGGACGAGGTCGCGCGGGCCCTGGCCGCCCACCCACGGATCGGCGAGCGGGCGGCCGGAGCGGGTCGGGAGGCGGCGTGGTCGCGGCGCGAGCAGGCCGGAGTGGACGGTGCCGACGACAGCACCCGGGCCGCGCTGGCCGAGGCGAACCGGGCGTACGAGCGACGGTTCGGCCACCTGTTCCTGGTCTTCGCGAACGGGCGCGGCGACGTCGAGCTGCTCGCCGCCGCGCGGGCCCGGCTCGGCAACGACCCCGCGACCGAGCGGGCCGTGGTGCACGAGGAGCTGCGGCAGATCGCGCTGCTGCGGCTGCGCAGGCTGCTCGACACGGCCGACGGGAGCGACCGGCGGTCGTGACGGCGGAAGCGGGTGCGGGACGGGACGCGGCGGTGACCGCGCGGCGGGAGGAGCGGACATGAGCGACGGGCGGACGGGCGCGCCGGACGGGCGGATCCGGATCTCCACCCACGTGCTGGACACCACGAGCGGGCAGCCGGCCGCCGGTCTCCAGGTCGGATTGGAGCGGCGGGACAGTGGCGGCTGGACGGCGGTCGCGCACGGCCGGACCGACGCCGACGGGCGGTTGACCGACTGGGCGCCGGCACTCGACCACGTGACCCTGCGCGGCTGGCAGGCCGGCGGCTACCGGCTGGTGTTCCAGATCGCGCCGCACTACCCGCCGGGGTCGGCGTTCTTCCCGGAGATCGTCGTCGCGTTCCAGGTCGGCGACCCGGACCGGCACCACCACGTGCCGCTGCTGATCAGCCCGTACGGCTACACCACCTACCGCGGCAGCTGAACCGGACGAGGGGAGTGGACGGTGCGGATCGTGCTCGGCGCCAACCAGTACGGCAAGGCCGAGGTCCGGCTGGTCCGGGTGGACCGGACCGTTCCCCGACACGACCTGCGGGATCTGACGGTCGGCGTCACCCTCGCCGGCGACCTCACCGACACCCACCTGACCGGTGACAACAGTCGGGTACTGCCCACCGACTCGCAGAAGAACACGGTGTACGCCTTCGCCCGCCGGTACGGCGTCGACCAGGTCGAGGACTTCGGGCTGCGGCTCGCCCGACACTTCGTCGACAGCCAACCGGCGATCACCCGGGCCCGGGTGACGCTGGCCGAACACGGCTGGCGTCGTCTCGGCCCGCACTCGTTCGCCCGGGACGGCGCCCAGACCCGTACCGCGACGGTGACGGTCAGCGGGGCGGAGACCGTGGTCGAGTCCGGGCTGACCGGGCTGGTCCTGTTGAACAGCACCGGTTCGGAGTTCGCCGGCTACGTCAGGGATCCGTACACGACGTTGCCGGAGACCGACGACCGGGTACTGGCCACCGAGGTCGAGGCGAGCTGGCGGTACGACGCCCCGAGCCTCGGACGGGACTGGGCCGGGTCGTACGCCGGGGTCAGGTCGGCGCTGGTCGGGGCGTTCGTCGAGACGTACAGCCGGTCGCTGCAGCAGACCCTGTACGCGATGGGGCACCGGGTGCTCGACACCCGGCCCGAGGTCGCCGAGGTGCGGCTGGCCCTGCCGAACCGGCACCACCTGCTGGTCGACCTGACGCCGTTCGGGCTGGACAACCCGGGCGAGGTCTTCGTCGCCACCGACCGGCCGTACGGGCTGATCGAGGGGACGGTGACCCGGGCGCCGGCGGAGAAGTCCGACCCTCCGCCGGACGCGGCGGGGCCGGCGGACGGGGAGGACTGATGGACTTCCTGCAGCCGACGGACTGGACGGAGGCGCTCGCCCTGCGGGCCGGCCGGCCGGAGGCGGTGCCGGTGGCCGGGGGCACCGACGTGATGGTGGAGCTGAACCTCGACCGTCGCCGCCCCGCCGCCCTGCTCGACCTGGGGCGGGTCGCCGGGCTGGCCGACTGGGGCACCGACGGGGACCTGCTGCGGATCGGCGCGGGCGTGCCGTACCACCGGATCGTCACCGAACTGGCCGATCGGGCGCCCGGCCTGGCGATGGCGGCCCGGACCGTCGGCTCGCCGCAGATCCGCAACCGGGGCACCGTCGGCGGCAACCTCGGCTCGGCGTCGCCGGCCGGGGACGCGTTCCCGCCGCTGCTCGCCGCCGACGCGGTTGTCGAACTCGGCTCGGTCCGAGGGGTACGCCGGGTGCCGGTGGTCGACTTCTGCACCGGGCCGAAGCGCAGCCTGCTCGCCCCCGACGAGCTGATCGCGGCGATCCTGCTGCCGCCGGCCACCGGGCCCGAGCGGTTCGCCAAGGTCGGCACCCGCAACGCGATGGTGATCGCGGCCTGCTCGTTCGGGTTGGCGCTGCGCCCGGATGTCCGGCGGGTCGGCACCGGGATCGGTTCGGCCGCGCCGACCCCGGTCCGGGCACCGGCAGCCGAGGACCTGCTCGCCGCCGAGCTGCCCTGGGCTACCCGGGCGCCGCTGCCGGAGGCACTGGCCCGGCGCTTCGGCGAGCTGGTCGCCGCGGCGGCCACCCCGATCGACGACGTACGCGGCACCGCGGCCTACCGGCGGCACGCGGTGGGCGTACTGGCCCGGCGCACGCTGGACCGGGTCTGGACGGCGTACCGGAACGGTGGTGCGAGGTGAGGATCAGCTGCACGGTCAACGGCGAACAGCGTCGCGCCGACGACGTGTGGGCCGGGGAGAGCCTGCTCTACCTGCTCCGCGAGCGGCTCGGCCTGCCCGCCGCGAAGAACGCCTGTGAGCAGGGGGAATGTGGCTCCTGCACGGTGTATCTCGACGGCCGGCCGGTCTGCGCCTGCCTGGTCCCGGCCGGCCAGGTCCAGGGCCGCGAGGTGGTGACCGTGGAGGGGCTGCCGGTCGAGGCGGACGGGTTGCACCGGGTGCAGCGGGCGTTCGTCGCCGCCGGCGCCGTGCAGTGCGGCTTCTGCACGCCGGGACTGGTGGTCGCGGTGCACGACCTGCTGACCCGGCGACCGGATCCGGGCGATCCGGAGATCCGTGAGGCACTCGCCGGCAACCTGTGCCGGTGCACCGGGTACGAGGCGATCCTGGCCGCGGTCCGGCTCGCCGCCGACCGGTCCGACCACCGGGACGACGGGCTGGATCACCGGGCGGACGCAGACCGGGGGGACGGGTCGTGATCGTCATCGAGAACTGTGCGGTCGCCACCGTCGACGCGGCAGGCACCGAGTACGCCGACGGGCACCTGGTGGTCGACGCGGGCCGGATCGTCGCGGTCGGCCCCGG
This sequence comes from Plantactinospora sonchi, assembly GCF_036422035.1. NCBI lineage: Bacteria > Bacillati > Actinomycetota > Actinomycetes > Micromonosporales > Micromonosporaceae > Plantactinospora > Plantactinospora sonchi. Next base: position 142,947 of record NZ_JAZGQK010000024.1, on the reverse strand, counting down.
CCACGCCGGCCGCCGGCATCGCTCGGTACGACGTGTCGACGGCACCGGCTGCCTCGCCACCCCCGGCCTGGTCAACACCCACCACCACCTCTACCAGTGGGCGACCCGGGGCCTGGCCCAGGACGACGGGCTGTTCGACTGGCTGCGGACCCTCTATCCGATCTGGGCCGCCCTCGACGCCGAGGTGGTCGCCGCGACCACCGCCGCCGGACTCGGCTGGCTCGCCCTGCACGGCTGCACCACCAGCACCGACCATCACTACATCCATCCCCGGGGCGCCGGGGACCTGATGGCCGCCCAGGTCGGGGCGGCGGCCGAGGTCGGACTCCGGTTCCATCCCTGCCGGGGCTCGATGGACCTCGGCGCCGCCCAGGGCGGGCTGCCACCGGACGGGATCGTTGAGGAGACCGAGGCCGCGCTCGTCGCCACCGAGGAGGCGATCGACCGTTTCCACGATCCGGCCGACGACGCCATGGTCCGGGTCGCGGTGGCGCCCTGCTCCCCGTTCAGTGTCAGCGGAAAGCTGATGACCGAGGCCGCCGCGCTGGCCCGGCGTCGGAGCGTACGGCTGCACACCCATCTCGCCGAGACCGTCGACGAGGAGGAGTACTGCCAGCGGACCCACGGCTGCACCCCGGTCGAGTACGCCGAACGGCTCGGCTGGCTCGGCCCGGACGTCTGGCTCGCGCACGCCGTACACCTCGACGACACCGCGCTGGACAGACTCGCCGCCACCGGCACCGCCGTCGCGCACTGCCCCAGCTCGAACGCCCGGCTCGGTGCCGGTACCGCCCGGGTCCGCGACCTGCTCGACCGGGGCGTACCGGTCGGGCTCGGCGTCGACGGTCCGGCCTCGCAGGAGGCGAACCAACTCGGCCCGGAGCTGCGCCAGGCGCTCTACACGGCCCGGCTGCGGGGCGGTCCGGCCGCGCTCACCGCCCGGGAGGCGTTGGCGCTGGGCACCATCGGCGGCGCCCGTTGCCTCGGCCGGGCCGACCAGATCGGTTCGCTGGAGGTCGGCAAGCTGGCCGACGTGGCGCTCTGGCGGCTGGACGGGCTCGGCCACGCCGGCATCGCCGACCCGGTCGCCGCGCTGGTCCTCGGCCCGCCCGCCCCGCTCGAACTGCTGCTGGTCGGGGGCGAGCCGGTGGTGACCGACGGTGCGCTGCGCACGGTGGACGAACACGAGCTGGTCCGGCGTACCCGACGGGCACACCGGGCCCTGACCAGGAAGGTACGCCGATGAGCAGGCCGTCGGGTGGTCCGGTGCCGTCGGTGGGGACGCCCGGTCGGGCAGCCACCGCCGAGACGGCCGACGGGATCGGCACGAGTCCGGTACGACCGGACGGGGCGCTGAAGGTCCGGGGCGAGTTCGCCTTCTCCTCCGACCTCTGGGCCGCGCACATGCTGTGGGGGTCCACCCTGCGCAGCCCGTACCCGGCCGCCCGGATCACCGGTGTCGACGTCGCCGCCGCGCTGGCCGTACCCGGGGTGTACGCGGTGCTCACCGCGGCCGACGTACCCGGGGACCGGCACTACGGGCTGGAGGTCGCCGACCAGCCGGTGCTCGCGCTCGACGAGGTCCGCTACCAGGGCGAACCGGTGGCTGTCGTGGCCGCCGACCATCCGGAGACCGCCCGCCGGGCCGCCGCGCTGATCCAGGTCGACTACGCGGTGCGCCGACCGGTCACCGACCCCGAGGCGGCGCTGGCCGCCGGCCGGCTGGTCCGGCACGTGCCGATCCGGCGCGGCGACCCGGACGCCACCGCCGAGGTGGTGGTCACCGGGGAGTACCAGGTCGGCATGCAGGACCAGGCGTTCCTCGGGCCGGAGTCCGGGCTCGCCGTACCCGCCCAGGACGGCGGGGTCGACCTGTACGTCGCCACCCAGTGGCTGCACGCCGACCAGCGCCAGGTCGCCGCCGCCCTCGGCCTGCCGGTCGAGCTGGTACGGCTGAGCCTGGCCGGTGTCGGCGGCGCGTTCGGCGCCCGGGAGGACCTGTCGATGCAGGTGCACGCCAGCCTGCTGGCCCTGCGTACCGGCCGCCCGGTGAAGATGGTCTACGGCCGGGAGGAGTCCTTCGTCGGGCACGTGCACCGGCATCCGGCGACGCTGCGCTACGAGCACGGGGCGACCCGGGACGGCCGGCTCGTCTACGTCCGGGCCCGGATCCTGCTCGACGGCGGGGCGTACACCTCGACCACCCCGGCGGTGGTGGCGAACGCGGCCAGCCTCGGGGTCGGGCCGTACCAGGTGCCGAACGTGACCGTGGACGCGTACGGGGTGCACACCAACAACCCGCCGTGCGGGGCGATGCGCGGCTTCGGGGCGGTGCAGGCCTGCTTCGGCTACGAGTCCCAACTGGACAGACTGGCCGAGGCGCTCGGGCTGGACCCGGTCGAGCTGCGGATCCGCAACGCGATGACCGAGGGTTCGGTGCTGCCGACCGGACAACGGGTGGACGGGCCGGCCCCGGTGGCCCGGCTGCTGGAGCTGGTCCGGGACCGGCCACCGCCCCCACCGGCCGGTACGGACCCCCGGCAACTTCCCGGCGGGACGGGCGGCACCACCTCCGCCGACCAGGTGCGGCGCGGCGTCGGGTACGCGATCGGGATCAAGAACGTCTGCTTCTCCGAGGGCTTCGACGACTCCGCTGCCGCCCGGGTCCGGCTGGAGCTGCTCGGCGGTGAACCGACCGCGCTGGTGCACACCGCCGCCGCCGAAGTCGGCCAGGGACTCGTCACGGTGCAGGCGCAGATCGCCCGTACCGAGCTGGGCGTCACCCGGGTGGTGGTGGCGACCGCCGACACCACGGTCGGCAGCGCGGGGTCGTCGTCGGCGTCGCGGCAGACGTACATGACCGGCGGCGCGGTCCGGGCGGCCTGCCAGGCGCTCCGGGCCCGACTGCTCACCCGGCTGCCCGGGCCGGTCCCGGACCGGACGGAACTGGTCGGCGGGCAGCTGCGTGACGACACCGGCCGGGTGCTGGCCAGTCTGGTGGACCTACTCGCCGCCGGCCCGGTCGAGGAGACGGTGACCTGGCGGCACCGGCCGACCCACCCCCTCGACCCAATGACCGGGCAGGGCGACGCGCACGTGCAGTACGCCTTCGCCGCGCACCGGGCGACCGTCGACGTGGACCCCGAACTCGGACTGGTCCGGGTGGTGGAGATCGCCACCGCGCAGGACGTCGGCCGGGCGGTCAACCCGCGGGCGGTGCTCGGCCAGATCCACGGCGGCACGGCGCAGGGCCTCGGACTGGCGGTGATGGAGGAACTGCGGGTGGTCGACGGGATCGTCCGTAACGGCTCCTTCACCGACTACCTGATCCCGACCATCCTGGACGTCCCGCCGATGGCGGTCGACGTGCTGGAACTGGCCGACCCGCACGCGCCCTACGGGTTGCGCGGGGTGGGGGAGCCACCGACCATCTCCGCCACCCCGGCGATCGTCGCGGCGATCCGGGCCGCCACCGGGCTGCCGCTGAGCCGGGTGCCGGTCCGCCCGGAGCACCTCACCGGGACCTGCTGATGGGCAGGCTCGACGCGGACGTCTACGCCGAACTCGACGAACGACTCGGCCCGGTCGACGCACACCTGCGCCGCCGGTACCCGGGTGAGCGGCGGGACCGGCAGCCGGTGCACACCGTCTACGTACCCGCCGACCGGTGCGGTCCCGGACTGGTGGCCGAGTGGGGCGCCGCCGCCCTGGCCGCGCTGAACGACCACCCACCGCTGCCGTACCCGGCGGACCTGCACGACCGGGTGGCCGGCAAGCTGCGCCGGGAGCCGATCGAGGACCTGCGGATCGACTTCGAGGACGGCTACGGGACCCGGGACGATCCGACCGAGGACGCGGCGGCGCGGGCCGCCGGACGGCTGCTGCGGACCGTCCCGGTGCCGTTCACCGGGGTACGGGTCAAGAGCCTGACCGGGGCGGGGCGGCACCGCGCGGTGCGTACCCTCGACATCCTGCTCGACGCGCTGCTCGACGCCGCCGGGTCGCCACCCGAGGGTTTTGTGCTCACCCTGCCCAAGGTGGCCGTGCCGGCGCAGGCGGCGGCGATGGCGCTGCTCTGCGGCCGGTTGGAGACGGCGTACGGCCTGCCGGCCGGGTGGCTGCGGTTCGAGATCCAGATCGAGACCCCGGCGGCGGTGCTGGGTCCGGACGGCCTGGCCACCCCGGCCCGGCTGATCGACGCCGCCGAGGGCCGGTGCGCGGGGCTGCACTACGGCACCTACGACTACAGCACCGCCTGCGGGGTGGCGGCGGTCCAGCAGAGTCTGGCGCATCCGGTCGCCGACTTCGCCAAGGCGGTGATGCAGGTCGCCGCCGCCGAGACCGGGGTACGGCTCAGCGACGGCTCGACCAACGTGCTGCCGGTCGGCGACACCGGGGCGGTACACGCCGGTTGGGCACTGCACGCCGCGCTGGTCCGCCGGTCCCTGGAGGGCGGTTTCTACCAGGGCTGGGACCTGCATCCCGCCCAACTGCCGACCCGGTACGCCGCCACCTACGCGTTCTTCCGGGACGGGCGGGCGACGGCGGTGCAGCGGCTGCGGGCGTACCTCGGGCGGCAGTCGACCGGGGTGCTGGACGAGCCGGCGACGGCCCGCGCGCTCGCCGGTTTCCTGTTGCGCGGACTCGACTGCGGTGCGCTCACCCCGACCGAGGTCGGGTTCGACCGCGTCGACCTGCTGGCGCTGTGAGGGGAGCGGGCGGATTGGACGACGAACTGGTGCTGCGGTCCCGCCGGGTACTGCTGCCCGACGGCGAACGGCCGGCGGCGGTCTCGATCCGGGACGGTCGGATCACCGCGATCGCCGGCTACCACGACCTGACGGGACTGGATCTCGGTCCGTTGGCGCTGCTGCCCGGCCTGGTCGACACGCACGTGCACGTGAACGAGCCCGGGCGCACCGAGTGGGAGGGGTACGAGACGGCGACCCGGGCGGCGTTGGCCGGCGGGATCACCACCATCGTCGACATGCCGCTCAACTCGGTTCCGCCGACGGTCACCGTGCCGGCGCTGCGTCAGAAACGGGCGGCGGCACGCGGCCGGTGCCACGTCGACGTCGGCTTCTGGGGCGGGGCCGTGCCGGACAACCTCGCCGAACTGCCGGCCCTGGCCGCAGCCGGGGTCTTCGGCTTCAAGGCGTTCCTGGTCGACTCGGGGGTGCCGGAGTTCCCGCCACTGGACCCGGCCGGGCTCGGCCGGGCGCTGGCCGCCGTCGACGCGCTCTTCCTCGTACACGCCGAGGATCCGGCCGAACTGCGGGCCGCGCCCCCGTCCTCCCGCTACCGGGACTTTCTCGACTCCCGGCCGCCATCGGCCGAGCGGCGGGCGGTCGAGGCGGTACTGGCGGTGGCCCGCCGTACCGGTGCCCGGGTGCACATCCTGCACCTGTCCGCCGCCGACGCGCTGGTTCCGCTGCGTGCCGCCCGCCGCGACGGGGTACGGGTGACCGTCGAGACCTGCCCGCACTACCTGGTCCTCGACGCCGCCGAGGTGCCCGACGGGGCCACCGAGTTCAAGTGCTGCCCGCCGATCCGGGGCTCGGCGAACCGCGACGCGCTCTGGGCGGCGCTGGCGGACGGCGGGATCGACTGCGTGGTCTCCGACCACTCGCCGTGTCCGCCGACCCTGAAACAGTTCGGCAGCGGTGACTTCGCCGCCGCCTGGGGCGGCGTCGCGTCGTTGCAGCTCGGTCTGCCGCTGGTCTGGACCGAGGCCCGCCGACGTGGGCACGGGCTCGCCGACCTGGTGCGCTGGATGGCCCGACGACCGGCCGAGATCGCCGGGCTGTCCGGCAAGGGCCGGATCGCGGTCGGCGCGGACGCCGACCTGGTCGCGCTCGATCCCGACGCCGAGTTCACCGTCGACCCGGAGCGGCTGTTCCACCGGCACCCGGTCACCCCGTACGCCGGTCGCCGGTTGACCGGCCGGATCCGGGGGACCTGGTTGGGCGGACGGCCGGTCAGCCCGAAGGATCCGCCGCGCGGCCGGCTGCTCTCGCCCGGGGTGACGGCGTGACCGCCGGTCGGGACGGCACGCCTGCCGGCCGGGGTGACGGGGTCACCTCCGGGTCGGGCAGTGGGGTGACCGAGGCCGGCGACCTCCCCGACCTGGCCTCCCGGCTGCTCGGCGGTGGGGTGGTGGCGGCCAACGACGAGTTCTTCGCCGCCCGGGACAACCTGGTCAACCCGGAGCCGCCGACCTTCGCCGCCGGCACGTTCGGCGCCAAGGGACAGGTGTACGACGGCTGGGAGACCCGGCGCCGCCGGGAACCCGGCCACGATCACGCCGTGATCCGGCTCGGCGCGTCCGGGACCATCCGCGCGGTGGTGATCGACACCTCCTTCTTCACCGGCAACTTCCCGCCGTACGCCTCGGTCGAGGGCTGTGCGATGGCCGGCTATCCGAGCCCCGCCGAGTTGGCCGGAACGCAGTGGCTGCCACTGGTGGCCCGGTCACCACTGCGCGGCGACGCCCGCAACGTGTTCCCGGTGACCGCACCGCACCGCTTCACCCACGTACGGCTGCGGATCTTTCCCGACGGTGGGGTGGCCCGGCTCCGGGTGCACGGTGTGGTCGTACCGGATCCGGCGCTGTTCCCCGACGGTCTGCTCGATCTCGCGGCGCTGGAGCACGGCGGCCTGGTGGTCGACTGCAGCAACAGGTTCTACGGGGCGCCGCAGCAGCTGATCGCGCCCGGCCTGGCCCGGACGATGGGGGAGGGCTGGGAGACCGCCCGCCGCCGCGACGACGGCAACGACTGGGTACGGATCCGGCTCGCCGCCCCCGGTCAGATCCGCCTCGTCGAGCTGGACACCAGCCATTTCAAGGGCAACGCCCCGGCGACCGCGTGCCTGCGCGGCCTGGACGCCCGACTGGCCGACCCGGCGGACCCGTCGGCCTGGTTCGAGATCCTGCCCCGGACCCGTCTGCAGCCGGACACCCGGCACCGGTTTCCGGTCGACGGGGCGGCGACCACCACCGACGTCCGACTGGACATCTTCCCGGACGGCGGTATGGCCCGGCTGCGACTGCCGGGGCGGCTCGCCCCGGAGGAGCGGGACCGGTTGCGGCGGCGCTGGTCGGAGTCGCTGCCACCGGGCCACGCCCGGCAGGTGGCCGGGCCGGCCGCCCGCCCGGCCGGCGCGTGGTGGCCGTGACCGGGCTGGAGCCGACCGTGCCGTCCCGACTACGCTGCGACGTGTGACGGAGGTTCGGTGCGGCGACCGGAGGTCCGGCCGGCGGGGCCGGCCGTGAGCCAGGCCGTCGAACTGCGCCGCCGGTACGTCGAGGAGCTGCGCCGCGAAGGCGTGACCCATCGCGAGGACGTGCTCCGGGCGTTTGACGCGGTCCCCCGCGAGGAGTTCGTCAGGGACGGGTTCACCACCGGAGACGGCCGTCTGGTCGCCCCGACCGACGCCGACTTCCTGGACCTGGTCTACCGGGACGCCCCGCTGGTGACGAAGCTGGTCGACGGGGTGCCGGTCAGCTCGTCGAGCCAGCCGTCGCTGATGGCCGCCATGATCGAGGCACTCGACCTGCGGCCGGGAAGCCGGGTGCTCGAGATCGGCGTCGGCACCGGGTACAACGCGGCGCTGATGTCGGCGGTCGGCGCCCGGGTGACCAGTGTGGACATCCAGCCGGACGTGGTGGACCGGGCCGTCGCGGCGCTGGCCCGGATCGGTCTGGCGGGAGCCGTGGATGTCCGGCTCGGCGATGGTTACCTCGGGGTGCCGGACGCCGGCCCGTACGACCGGGTGGTCGTCACGGTCGGGCTCACCGGTGTCTCGCCGCACTGGCTGGCGCAGCTCGTTCCGGACGGTTGTGTGCTCGCCCCGGTCGCGCATGCCGGCAGCCACCCGGTGCTGCGGGTGTGGCGGAGCAGAACCGGGGCGGTCGAGGGGCGGGCTGTGCTGCGCGCCGGCTTCATGTCGGCGGCCGGGCCGTTGGCCGCCCGGCACCCGTGGTCGCACGTAGCACCCCGGGGTGGGCCGCTGGCACCGACCACGCTGCGTCACCCACCCGTGTGGCGGCCCCCGCTGGACGTTTTCGGCTACCACGACCTGTGGTTCGCGGTCGGGGCCTGGGACCGGCGGGCCGGCTTCGGGGCCGGGCCCGCCGGCGGCTGGGGCGGGCCCGGCGGTTGTGTGCTCCTGGACGGCGCCGGGACCAGCTGGGCGGGCATTCTCGCCGACGGCTCGGTCCAGGCGGCGGGGCCGAGCGCCGGTGGGTACGCCGCCGACGCGCTGGCGCTGCGGGACCGGTGGGTCGACGAGGGTCGCCCCCGGATCGACGAGTGGTGTGTCCCGCTGGTCGCGACCGTCGACCCGGAGACCCCGATCCTGGTGCCGTCGGGCTGGCAGCGACGCCGGTGAGCCAGCTCGGCAGTGGCCCGGTCCGGCGTTGACGGCGTCCACGACGGTCCGGCCCCCGGGGCAGGAGCCGGGGTGAGGAACTGGCGACCTGCCCTGGCGCCACCGGTGCCGGCGGTGGTGATCCGGACACCAGGGTCGTTCGTGCGGAGCAGGCCCAATCAGCCGATCACGTGTGTCCGGGACCGCGAGGGTCGGTGGCGGGCGGCCTTTCCGAGCGGGCCAGGGCGAGCATGCTACCCGGCAGATAGCGGGCTCTCCGGGGTTTCCGCTGGCCCAGATCGGTAATTCCGATGCGGAGAACGGTGGCGAATCCAGGGGAGGAACAGTATGTCCGGCGAGATCACTGATGGTGAGCGGGACCTGCCAGAGCGGGCGGCGGTCGAGAGCGAGCGGGGGGCCCTGGTCGCGGTACTGGTGATGGTCGTGCTCGGGGTCGCCGGTATCTTCGCGGTTTCGGCCTGACCACGCGGTCCCGGCCGGTCCGAGGTGCCGCGCCGTCGTCCTGAAATCGCGCGGTTCCGGTCCGACCTTACGGTCCCGGCCCGACCACGCGACGCCGGGTGACCGCCCGAGGTCCGTGGCGGTCCCGGCACGGGGTCAGACGCTGACCGGCCCGGCGGGTTTCCGTTCCGGCGGCGCCCCGCTGGCGGCAGCGTCGGCCGCCGCGTCGGTCGGCCCGAGCGGGACCGCGTCAGCACGGCCGAGTCGGCGCGCTGCCAACCCGGCACCGACGCAGACCGCGACCGCGAGGGCCAGCGGCACCCGGTGATCGAGCAGGATCATCGCCGCGCCGACCGGGGTGGCGATCGCGACGGGCGCGAACAGCAGGGTGTTGGCGGTCGCGGCGACCCTGCCGAGCATCCGTGCGGGTGTCCTGGTCTGGACGGCGGTGACGGCCGCGACGACGGTCCAGGGCAGTCCGATCCCGATGACCAAGGCGCTGGCGACAGTGGCGGGCCACCAGGGTACGCACCGCAACGCGGCGCCGAGCGCGAAGACCAGCGCGCCGGCGACGCTCGTGGCCCGGGTGCCCCGGACCCGCAGCAACCGACCGACGAGCAGGCCGCCCAGGATCGAGCCGGCCCCCTGGGCCGAGGTCAGCACGCCGAGGAAGGTGGGCGGCCGGTGCAGGTCGTCGCTGACCACGGCGTACGTCGCCGCGGTGGTCAACGCGGCCATCGCCATGGTGACCGAGCCGACGAGTACGGTGACCCGCAGTTCGGGCAGCCCGGCGAGGAACCGGACCGCGTCGCCGACCCGCTGGCCGGGGGGCCGCGAATCGCCTCCGCCCGACGCTGTCCTGCCGGACTCCGGTGTGCTCGTGCCGGGTGTTGTGGGATCGGGGGAGGGCAGTGCGGGGGCGAGCCGGAGCAGCAGGTAGAGGCCGGCGGCGATGGTCAGCACCACGGCGGTCAGCACCACGGTCGGGTGCCCGCCGCCCCAGCCGAAGAGCCCGGCACCGGCCAGCGGCGCGACGAGCTTCACGCCCTCCTGCGCGCTCGTCCGCATGCCGTTGACACCACCCAGCGCGTCCGCCGGTAACGCGGCCGGCAGCAGGGCCGACTCGCCCGCGTCGATCAGTACGTAGCTGACGCCGTAACCGAGCATCACGGCGAAGATGAGCCAGACCTGGGCCGCGCTGTCGACGGCGAGCAGTGAGAGGACGGCGGCCGCGGTGAGCAGGTGGGTCCAGACGACCAGCGGTCGGCGGGGGAGGCGGTCCACCAGTGCGCCGAGCAGGGGGCCGAGCAGGGTCGGGGCGAACACGCAGAGGCCGGTGAGCGCGGCCAGGCTGCTGGAGCCGGTCAGGTCCAGCACCCACATGCCGGCGACCAGGGACATGACGGTGCCGCCGAACCCCGAGAAAAGGGACACCCCGACGAACATCCCGGCGTTGCGACGGTCCGGGCCGGGTGGAGCTGTCGACCGCATCGTGACCCCTCCGGTGAAACATGAGTCATAGGGACTCATATCCTCCGGGTTGCCCGTCCACGATGTCAACAGGAACCTCAGTGAGGTTGACTCAACTGTGGGTGGGCTCGCCAGCCCGGGTCGGTGCCGCGTCCCGGACGGCCCGCCGAAGGCTCTCCAGGGTGGTCGCCGACCAGCCGGGAAGTCGATCGGCGGGCACCGCGTCGAGGTCGGCTACGGCCTGCGTGGCCAGTGCGAACAGTGCACCGCCCTCGGCGTCGCGGGCGAACCCGAGGGTGGTACGTGCCAACCGGGCCAACGGGTGGAGTTCGTCCCAGCCCGGGGCCGCGCTGAGCTCCCGGTGTACGGCGAGCACCGTGGCGCGCAGCCCGGCGACTGTGGCGCCGTACCGATTGTCAACGGACCGTTGACGCTCCCGGAGAGTGCGGGACCTCGCCGGATCACGGCCCGAGTCCGCGGACAGCCGCAGCCAGCGCTGTTCCGCCGCCTGCCGGCTGCCCAGACCGAGTGCGGCGGCGATCCGCGCCCAACTGGCTCCCGTCTGCCGGGCCGCCTCGATCAGACACCGTTCGGTCTCGTCGAGGCCGCTGCGTACCTCGCCGAGCAGTTGTAGCGCGGCCAGTGGATCCGACTGTCCCTCCGCCGGAACGGCGGCGGCCAGTACCGCCGCGTGGGCACGGAGGAGCCGCTCGGATCCGGTCTGGGACCCGGGCCGGGGATGCTGACGGTCGCCGTGCACGGCGTCGGACGGGTCGGACGTGGCCTGACGACGAGGTGTCATGCCGGCCATCGTCGCGGGCCGTTGCGCCCGTGTCAACGGAGTGTTGACGTTAGCGTCGAAGGTCGGCTGAGCCGACACATTCCGCAACAGGAGCGCCGGCCCACACCGAGCGGTGCGGGCCGGCGAGAACCGTTCCGGCGAGCGAGACAGCGGGCGCTCCGGCGCCTCGTGGATCCGTCGCCGCCCGGGGCGTGGCGTGGGCGGACAGCTTTACCGGGCGGGGTTCGCGGCCTGCTGTTCCGGCCAGTTCATCCGGCTGATGAGCTGGCGTGCCTGGTCCGCGAAGGTCGCGTCGACGGTGACCGCGTACTGGTTGGCCCGCAGGCTGCTGGCCGAGGTGAAGTCCCGCCGGCCGCCGGTCATCGCGTGCGCGATGGCGCCGAAGATGGCGCCCCAGATCGCCCCGATCACCAGACCCACCAGGATCACCGCCCACCAGTTCCCCACCGTGAAGATCCCGAAGAGCAGGCCGATGAAGAGACCGAACCAGGCCCCGGTGGCCGCCCCGGCCAGCGCTGCCCGGCCGGTGGTCATCCGGCCCAGCACCGTCTCGACCAGCGTCAGGTCGGTGCCGACGATGGCGGCACGTTCGACCGGGAACTGGTTGTCGGAGAGGAAGTCCACGGTGTACTGCGCCGACGGATAGTCGGGGAACGAGGCGACCGTGACGGTGGCCCGTGCCGGCTCGGTGCCGTCGCTGCCCGGCGCCCGGGACTGGTCACCGGACGGCCCGGCCGGGAGGTTGTTGCCACCCGCCAGACCGGGTACCCCCGGCATTCCGGACTGCCAGGACATCGTCGGGTTCCTGGACATCATGCATCGCCTCCTCTGTCGCCGCGGATTCCCCGTCCTCGGAGCGGGGTAAACAACCGGCTCCCGCCGGTCGTACGGCAACGCTTTTCCGGGCCCCGCCGCGTCGCCCCCGACCAACCTCTGGCCGCATTGTCCGGTTTCGTGGCGCCTGTACCCAGCCGCCCCCGGTGTGCTTCGCGCCGAGGGCCGCCGGTCTCAGCCCACGACGGCGGTGCCGACCGGCGTTCCGGGGCCGTCCGCCGGGGAGAACGCCGCCGTGGTGGCCTGGTCGAGCGGAAAGAACGACTCGACGGAGAGTTCCGCCACGGTGACGTCGAGCGGGGTGGCGAAGGTCGAGACGGTGCTGAAGAAGGAGAGCCGGCGTTCGCCGTCCCGGATGCGCAGCGGCACCAGCACGTCGCCCGGGCCCGGTACCGCCAGTTCCGGCTCGGGCTGGTCGCAGGGATAGTCCCGCAGTTCGTCGTAGAGGTCTGCCAACTCGGGATCGCCGGTGAGTTCGACCTGCCGACGGAGCCGACCGAGCAGCTGGGCCCGCCACTGGCCCAGGTTCAGGATCCGTGGTGCGAGACCGGCCGGGTGCAGGGTCAGCCGGAGCATGTTGACCGGCGGGGCGAGCAGTGGCTCGGCGGCACCCGTGGTGAGCAGAGCGGCGCCGTGGTTGGTGTCGATCAGATGCCAGCCCTGGTCCAGCGCCACGGCGGGGTACGGCTCGTGTGCGGCGAGACCCCGGCGGACCGCGGCACGGACCGGATCCAGCGCGGGGGAGTCCAACGGCGTCCGTGGGTAGACGGGCGCGTATCCCGCCGCCAGCAGCAGTTGGTTTCGTTCCCGGAGCGGTACGTCCAGCTGGTCGGCGAGTCGGAGCACCATGTCCCGGCTCGGCATCGCCCGACCGGTCTCCACGAAACTCAGGTGCCGGGTGGAGATGTCGGCCGCGATGGCGAGTTCGAGCTGGCTCAGCCGTCGCCGCACCCGCCAGCCGCGCAGCAGCCGACCGACCGGCCGCTGCCGGGCCTCGGCGACCGTCATCTCGTCATCACCGTTCCGATCGTCCGGATGCGTGTCCGGGGTTCGAGAAGCGCGGGGTGCGCGCCGGCCCGCCGAGGGAGAGGCGGGCCGGGTCGTCGCGCCGGAGGGATGTACGACGACCCGGCCCGGCGGATCCGCCGGATCAGCTGGCGCAGGCGGATCCGTTCAGGGTGAAGTTGCTGGGCGCCGGCAGGCTGCCGGTGTAGCTGCCCTGGTATCCGACGCTGACGGTGCCGCCGGAGGCGAGCGATCCGTTCCACGCCGCGTTACCGACGGTGATCTGGGTGCCCGACTGGCTCCACACGCCGCTCCATCCGTTGGCGAGCCGTACGCCGGAGCCGACGGTGAAGTTCAGGGTCCAGCCGTTGAGGGCCGCCCCGTTGTTGGTGATCCGGATCTCGGCGGTGAAGCCCCCGCTCCACTGGTTGGCGCTGTAGCTCACCCGGCAGGCACCGCTCGGCGGTGGGGTCGTCGCGGGCGGGGTGGTGGGCGGTGCGGTCGTCGCCGGCGGGGTGGTGGGCGGCGCGGTGGTGGGCGGCGTGGTCGGCGGGTTGGGGGCCGCGATCGCCAGGTCGTACGCGCGCTGTGGGACGAACTGGCCCGCGGTGGCGATGCAGCCGTCGGCCTCGCCCGGTAGCTTGATCCAGAGGAAGGCGTCGATCGCCGAGTCGCCGGTGTTGCTGGTACTGGCGGTGCCGATCGCCCGGCCCGGCGGGTCGCACCACTCGGAGTCGGGGGCGGGACCGTTGCCGTTGCGGCTGGTGTCCACCACGATCTTCAGGTTCGGGGCGCCGGTCGCCGCGACGACCGCCTTGGCGTAGTTGACCGACTCGTTGGTGCTCCGGTAGTTGGAGACGTTGACCGAGATGCCGTCGGCGCTGTTCGCGATGTCGGCGCCGACGAGCCGCGAGGCCATCACCGACGGCGCGTGCCAAGCGGAGTTCCCCGCGTCGAAGTAGACCCTGGCCTGGCTGGACGCCCTCTTGAACGCCTTGCCGGCGTACGCCATCGAGGCGCGGGTCTCGGCCTGCTGGGACTCGGACATGCAGGTGCTCATCAGGGCCAGCACGTCCGGCTCGAGGATGACGGTGGCGGGACGTCCGGACAGCCCGGCCGCCACCTGGTCGACCCACTGCCGGTAGGCGGTGTGGTTGGGCAGGCCGCCGCTGCTGGCGCCGCTGCAGTCCCGGTTGGGGATGTTGTAGACCACCAGGATCGGGATCTTGCCGGCCGCGGCGGCCGCGCCGACGAAGGAGTCGACCTGTCCGCGTACGGTGCCGGGGTTGTTCTGGGTGTACCACCGGCCCTGTGGGACGCTGGCGATGCGGTCGCGGATGATCGCGGCGCGGGAGTCGTTCGGGTTGGCGGCCACCCAGCGGGCCGCGCTGGTGTCCGGGTCGACGTAGAAGGCCGAGTCGGCGGCCTGGGCCGGGCTGGGGCGCAACAGGCCGACACCGACGGCGGCCGTCACGGCGAGCGCCGTCACGGCTACGGCGCCGGCTGCGGTGAGCGCGGGTCTGAGCTGCATGCGGTACTCCCTCGGGGACGGTGGGAGATTGAGTACTGCCGATGGAAGCGCTCCCATAGACATCGACAACGGTAAGGCCATGTTGCGTCCGTGTGAAGCCCCGGTTTCGGCGCACCGGCGTCGTCGCAGGTCACGGACGTGACGGTGGGAGCCCGTGACGACCGGTCGAGGCGCCCCGGACGCCCCTGTTGAACCCGGTGTGCCGCCCGTGTCCGTGTACTCACCGTGGCTACCCGTTGCCGTCAGCGCGTACGCTGCTGGTCGGAGGTGCGGGTGAACGCGTCACGGGTGGCGGGCGGACCATGACGTTCAGGTCGGACGCTCGACGGGAAGCCGGCTCGCTCCGGCACAATGCCCTCTTCTACCGGGGGGACGACGACTACGTCGCCGGAATCCGGTCCTTCGTGGAGGCCGGGCTGGCCGACAGCGAGCCTGTCCTGGTCGCGGTCCCCGGCGCCCGGCTCGACCTGCTGCGCTCGGTCCTCGGCGCCCCGACCGAGCTGCGGTACGTGGACATGGCCCGGGACGGCCGGAACCCCGGGTGGATCATTCCCGGTGTGCTGCACGCCTTTGCCGTCGAGCAGACCGGGCGCCCGGTCCGGATCGTCGGGGAACCCGTCTGGCCGGAACGTTCGGCGACCGCCTATCCCCGGTGCGTGCAGCACGAGGCGCTGATCAACATCGCGCTCGCCGACCTGCCGGTGAACATCCTCTGCCCGTACGACGCGCTGCGGCTGGACGCGGACGTCATCGCCGATGCCGCCAGCACCCACCCGTTCCTGATCCGCGACGGCGACCGCCAGCCCAGCGCCGGCTACGGCCGTCCGGAGAGTGTGGTCGACGCCTACAACGTGCCCTTTCCCGCGCCGTCGCCGTCCGCGTCCACCCTCTTCTTCGACGCGTCGGGGCTCTCCGGGATGCGCGCGATGGTGGCCGCCCTGGCGCGGGAGGCGGGCCTGACGGACGACCGGGTCGATGACCTGCGGGTGGCGGCGAACGAGATCGCCACCAATGCCGTGGTGCACTCGGGTCGGCCGGCGGTGGTCCGGGTCTGGTCCGACGAAGAGGGCCTGATCTGCGAGATCACCGGCACCAGCGTGCTCACCGACCGACTCGCCGGCCGGATACCGCCGTCGCCGGTCAATGACCGGGGCCGTGGCCTGCTGCTGGTCAACTACCTGTGCGATCTGGTACAGGTGCACACCGACGAGTCGTCGACCACCGTCCGGCTGCACATGTACCGGTGAACCCGTGGCCCGGCCGGATGGACGGGCACGCGCACCCGTGCAGCCGTGACCCGACCGGATGGGCCGGTACGCGCGGTGGCGAACCCAGTGGCCCGGCCGGATCCGGGGGTCAGCCGGCTGGCCGGACCGACCGGTTGTCGGGTCGGGGATCACGCGGCTTCGGCAGATCCGACCGGCCCGGAACGGTTTCCGATGCTCCGCCGGGCTCGGCGGGCGGGGTCTCCCCGTCGGGACCGGACCGGGTTCGGCCCGGGCCACGGTCGAGCCGCTGCATCACCGGCGTGGCGGCCACCCCGTGTACGACGACGGAGACCACCACCACCAGCCCGGCCGTCGCCCAGAGCAGATCCAGCTGTGGGAAGTCGGCGTGGCTGGCGGCGTACGCCAGGTAGTAGAAGGTGCCGACGCCCCGGATGCCGAAGGAGGCGATGACCCAGCGCTCGGCCGGGCGTCCGGGCGTACCGATCAGTGACAGCCAGCCGGTCAGCGGTCGGATGACGACGATCAGGACGATCGCGAGCGCCGCCGCGGACCAGGTCAGCGGAGCCAGTAGACCGGTGACCACGGCCCCGCCGAACAGCAGCAGCAACAGGACGGTGAGCAGCCGTTCCACCTGCTCGGCGAAGTTGTGCAGCACCTGGTGGTAGTCGTGTGACCGTTCCGCGGCCCGGATCGCCCGGGCCGTGACGAAGACCGCGATGAAGCCGTAGCCGCCGACCAGCTCGATCAGCCCGAACGAGAGGAAGGTGGCGGCCAGCGCGAGGAAGCCCTCCGAGTGCCGGGCCAGCCGCAGCCGCTCCGAGCGGACCCGGAAGAAGAGCCGGCCGAGCAGCCAACCGACCAGCAGGCCGCCGGCGAGGCCGACCACCGTCCGGTACGCCACGTCGACCGTCAACCACCTGCCCACCCACTGCGCGGGCGCCAGGCCGACCGTCGCGATGGCGACGGCCGCGTACACGAACGGGAAGGCGAGTCCGTCGTTGAGTCCCGCCTCCGAGGTCAGGGCGAACCGTACCTCGTCCTCCGAGTCCTCCACGTCGGTCGGCTCGCCGACCTGCACGTCCGAGGCGAGCACCGGATCGGTCGGTGCCAACGCGGCGGCCAGCAGCAGCGCCGCCGCCGGGGCCAGCCCCACCCACCACCAGCCGAGCAGCGCCACCGCCGCGATGCAGAGCGGCATCGCGACCGCCAGCAACCGGAACGTCGAGGACCAGCGGCGTCGGCCGAACGGGCGGTCGATCTTGAGACCGGCGCCCATCAACGCCACGATCACCCCGATCTCGGTGAGCTGGGTGGCGATCCCGGCATGGGTCAGCGGATCCGGATCAGGCAGCCCGAGCGGGAGCAGGAACACCACCATGCCGAGCCCGAGGAAGGCGATGGGCATGGAGAGCGGTCGGCGTTCCAGCAGTCGCGGGAGGATCCCGGCGAGCAGTGCGCCCAGCCCGAGCAACGCGTACGCCAGCGCGGAGAGTTCCACCCGACCACCTCTCGCCGGCTCTGTGGCGGCCGGACGGGGAAGATCCTTCCCCGGGAGCCGGTGCCGTAAGCCTGCCCGGTCGGAATCCCGTGCCGCCGTAAGCCTGCCCGGTCGGAATCCCGGCCGCCGCGAGCCCGCCGCAGCACGGCACCGGACGCCGCCGTGACCAGAGTGGACACCGGCGGAGCGGACCGGAGTGGGGTCAGACCGGCGTGTTCGAGGGCCCCGGCTCCGGGCGCGGGATCAGCATCTCGAACCAGACCGTCGACCCGCGTACCGTCGGGTCGGTCCCCCAGGCGTCGCTGAGCTGTTCGATCAACCCGAGACCGCGACCCCGGCTGCTGAGCTTCTCGGTGCGGGCCCGGGTCACCGCGCCCCGGGTGCCGCTGTCCGCGACCGACACCAGCAACCGCTCCGGACTCAGATCGATCTCCACCCGGGCCGCCGTCCCGGCGTGCAGCAGAGCGTTCGTGGTCAACTCGCTGGTGCAGAGGACCGCCGCGCCGACCACCTGCTCGGGCACCGCCCACCGGTTCAGCAGCCCGGTCATCCAGTGTCGTACCCGTCCCGGGGCGGTCGGCTCCGCCGGCACCTCCATGCTCGCCGACCGGCTCGGCGTGGTGGCGTGCTCGACGGCCAGCACGGCGACGTCGTCCTCGGTGCTGCCCAGCACCGCCCCGGTGGCGAGCGCGCAGAGCGTACGGGGGTCGCCGGTGGCTGATCCGGACACCGCCGCGGAGAGCGCGGCGAAGCCCTCGGTGAGACTCTGCTGCCGGCGTTCCACCACCCCGTCGCTGAACAGCAGGAGGGTGTCCCCGGGCAGGAAGTCCACGGTGACCGTGGCCCGGCGTCCGTCGAGCCCGAGAGGGACCCCGGGCGGCACCTCGACGTACCGGACGCTGACCGGCTGTCCCGGGGCGGCCCGCCGGATCAGCGGCGGGGGATGTCCGGCGCTGGCGACGGTCAGCCGGTAGCCGCCCGGGTCGATCAGCCCGTAGACCACGGTGACGAAGAGTTCGTCGCTGCGCGCCTCCGCGCCGAGGCTCGCCACCAACCGGTCCAACCCGGCCAGCACCAGGGTCGGATCGGGGTCGCTCAGCGCCAGCGCCCGCAGCGCCGCGCGGACCTGCCCCATCAGCGCGGCGGCCTGCACGTCGTGGCCGGCGACGTCGCCGAGGACCACGGCGAGCCGCCCGTCCGACAACGCGAACGCGTCGTAGAAGTCACCGCCGGCCGCGTTGCCGTCGACGCCGGCGTCGTACCGGGCGGCGATCCGCAGCAGCGGCAGGTCCGGCAGGTGCTCCGGCAGCATGCTCCGCTGCAGCAGTTGCGCGGTGCCGTGCTGGGTCTCGAACCGACGGGCCCGCTCGGCGGCCTGGGCGACCAGTTCCGCGGACGCGGTCAGCAGTGCGCGCTCCGCCGGCGGCCAGAAGTGCGGTTGCCGGTAGCCGACCGAGAGCGCACCCCGCAGCGAGGGGGTACGCAGCGGCAGCGCCGCCAGTGCCCGGATCTTCTCGTCGTGCCGGTCGATCGCGCTGCGCAGCAGCGGCTGGCCGTCACTGGTGAACATCGCCGTACCGCTGTCGGCGGTCAGCAGCACCGGCGAGGGGGAGTCGGCGGGGAGCCGGCGCCACAGCGGGGGGAGCCGCTCGTCGGCCTCGTCGAGCACCTCGCCCCGGATCCGTCGGACCACCCGCCAACCGGTGCCGTCGTCGACACCGAACTCCGCCTGGTCCGCGCCGAAGGCCGAGACGGCGTTGCGGAGCGTGACCCGGGCGACGTCGTCCAGGGTGAGGGTGCCGGACAGGGCCGAGGCGAGCTCGCCGAGGTTCTGCAACCGCTGGGTGACCTGGGGCGTCTCCGGGGCCACCGTGAGCACCCCGACGACCCGACCGGAGGAGTCCCGGACCGCCGAGTAGCCACGGGTGAAGATCGTCTGGTCCGGTACGCCGGGCGCGTCGCGCACGATCGGCAGCGGACTCTCCCGCTCCAGGGACGACTCGCCGGTCCGGTAGACCCGCTCGATCACGTCGCCGATCCCAGGCACCTGCCAGACCTCGTGGAACACCTCGGCGGCCGGCCGACCGAACGCCCCCGGGTGCTTGGGCTCGATGAGTTCGGCGAACCCGGTGTTGTAGATCAGCGTCAGGTCGTCACCGTAGGCGAACGCCATCGCGACCGGCACGGAGAGCACCAGGTCGACGACCGCCCGCACGGCGGGATCCCAGGACTCGGGGGGACCGAGCGCCGTGTCCGCCCAGCGGAGGCCGCCCGGAGGTGCGACGACCCCGGGATCCGTGGCCGGCGGGGAGCCGGCGACGGTGGAGGGGGAAGCGGGGATCCGCCCGACCGTGCCTGGCATGCCAGCAGCCTAACCGGAACGGCCGACGGCGCTCGCTGTCGGTGTAGCTGGGCTGGTCGGTGACCCTGGCTGCCCGGGACCGGGCCGTCCGGCGGCTGCCGGGACTACTCGGTCGCGCCGGTCTTGACGGGACGACGGCGTAGCGCGTCGTCGGCCAGGATCACGGTGGCGACCATGAGGGAGACGCAGAGGCTGAACAACCACGATCCGTCGTCGACGAGCCGGGCGGAGACCGGGGCCTGCAGTGCGCTCAGCACGAAGCCCAGCCAGGCCAGCCGACGGTGACGCGCGGAGAGGAAACCAGGAGCCTGATGCATTCCCGAAATTCTGCCCTGGCGGATCGCGATCGCCGTCCCCCGTTCGGACGATTTCCGGGTGACCCGTCCCGGCTTGATCCGATTCCGCCGTTCTCCGCCGGCTCGTGGCGACCGGGCGCGGAGGTCGGCGGCGTGGTGAATCGCCCCGAGATCGGGCATGATCGGCGGCCGTGTCCTCCTCCTCCGCCCCGGCCCGCCAGACGACCCGGGCCTCCCTGCTCCTCCTCGCCTACCTGGCCTTCGTCAGTCTCGGCCTACCCGACGGCCTGCTCGGTGTCGGATGGCCGTCGATCCGGTCCGAGTTCACGGTGCCGACGGAGGCCGTCGGGCTGCTCCTCACCTCGGGCACGGTGGGGTACCTCGTCTCCAGCGTGGTCGCCGGCTTCAGCATCGCCCGGCTCGGCGTCGGCTGGCTGCTGGCCGGCAGCACCGCGCTGGCCTCCCTCGCGCTGACCGGCTACGCCAGTTCGCCGGCGCTCCCGGTGATGATCGGCTGCGCGTTGCTGCTCGGACTCGGCTCGGGCGCGATCGACGCGGGCCTCAACGCGTACGCCGCCGGGGCGTTCGGGCCCCGGCACATGAACTGGATGCACGCCTGCTTCGGCCTCGGTGTGGCCATCGGCCCCCTGGTCATGACGACCGCACTCAGCGCCGGCCTCTCCTGGCGCTGGGGTTACGGCGTCGTCGCGGGAGCCCAGGCGGTGCTGGCCCTGGCCTTCGTCCTGACCGCCGGTACCTGGACCAGCCGCCGCCCGGTGGACGGGCCGCCCGGGCATCCGGCCGACCCGGCGACGGCGGATCCGGCGACCGTGCTGACGCCACCGCTGGCGGAGCCGACGGGCGAGGCCGGGCGGCAGGAGGAACCGGCCGTGCGGGACGCCTCGGCGACGGGACCGACCGGCGGGCCGGTGCGGATCCGCGAGACGCTGGCGATTCCGGCGGTGTGGTTCGGTGCGCTGACCTTCGCGATGTACGTCGCGATCGAGGTCGCCGCCGGACTCTGGGCGTTCCTCCTGCTGACCGAGGCGCGGGGGATGACCGCCGCCACCGCCGGGCTCTGCGTCTCGCTCTACTGGGGCAGCCTCTTCGTCGGACGGGTCGTCCAGGGTGTGCTGGCGGAGCGGCTGGGGACGCGCCTCACACTGCTCGGCAGCATGGTCGGCATGCTCGTGGGCGCCGGCCTGCTGGCCGTGCCCGGCCCGGGGTGGCTGGCTGTCACCGGTCTGGCCGTACTCGGCTTCGGGGCGGCTCCGGTCTTTCCGTTGCTCACCCTCACCACCGCGGACCGGGTCGGCCGGCGACATGCCGACCGCGCGATCGGGGTGCAGATCGGTGCGGCGGCGCTGGGCGGGGCGCTGATCCCCGCCGGTCTCGGCGTGCTGATCGGTCGTACGTCGGTGGCCGCGCTCGGGCCGGCGCTGGTCGTGGCGGCGATCGTGATGCTGGTGCTCTACTGGGCGTCGCGCCGGCCCGGACCGACCGGCGTTCGGCCCGGCGACACGCGGGACGCCGGCGGGCCCGGGCCGCGCCCCGCCAGCTGACCCGGGACGGTGGCGCGACGTGCTCAGTGTGGTCCGTTGCGACCGGTGGTGGAGGGGCGGTGGCGGCGCTGGTCGTCGCCGCGCTCGGCGGTACGGTCCTGCGCCGTCCCCGGTTCGGCCGGCTGGTCCGGGGCGGCGGCCTCCGCACCGTGGCCGAACGCCGACTCCTCGCCCGCGTCGTTACCGGTGACGTCGTCCACCTGACCGTCCGGCGTCGAGGTGGCCACCGCCCGGTTGAGTTCCGAGAGTGGCAAACGTTCCTCGTCCCGCCAGACGTGCGTGTTCTCGTCGGTCATGTTCTGGCCCTACCCGGCCCGGTGGAGCGACAAACGGCGCCCGCCCATGCGGAACGGCGGACGGTCCGGTCGGGATCGGCGCCCGCCCCGACGAGCGGCGCCCGCCCCGACGAGCGGCGCCTGCCCCGACGAACGGCGCCCGCCCCGGCGGAACGGCGGACGCGGCCGGGTCGACGTCCGTGACCGGAGACGCGAACGCCCCGGCGGCCGTCAGGATCAACCTGACGGCCGCCGGGGCTGGGTAGGGTCGTCGTCACCGCGTCACCCGTCACCGCCGCGCGCGGGCACCGCCGGCGGTCACGGCTGGGGCCGGGACACCTTGCCACGCCAGGCACCGGTCTCGGCGCCGCGCCGCTCGATGAACTCCTTGAACCGGTGCAGGTCACCGGCGACCCGCCGGTCCACCATGCCGAGCTTGTCGCCGGCCTTCTCGGTGATCCCCTGCGGCTCGAACTCCATCTGGGCGGTGACCCGGGTGTGGTTCTCGTCGAGCCGGTGGAAGGTCACCACGCCGGCCTGCTGGGTGCCGCCGGTCGATGTCCAGGCCACCCGCTCGTCGGGGAGCTGTTCGGTGATCCTGGCGTCGAACTCCCGGCTCACCCCACCGATCTCGACCTTCCAGTGGGTCATCGTGTCGGAGATCTGCCGGACCTCCTCGACACCCTCCATGAACTCGGGGAAATCCTCGAACTGGGTCCACTGGTCGTACACGGTCCGGATCGGCACCGCAACGTCCACTGACTTGGTCACGCCGCTCATCTGCCATCCTCCTTCTCGTTGATCGGCCTGTCGGGCCACTTCCTGGCGAGTCGGTCGGTCACCAGCGGTGGGTCTCGTTCGCGTGTCCGAGGGCGGCCCAGATCTCGGACACGGTCTGGAAATCGGTGTCCGGTGGCAGTTGGTCGAGTTGGGCGAGAATGTCGTCCGGAGCCTCGTTGTCCTCGGCGCTGAGCCGCAGGCTCTCCCGGTCACCGGGCAGCGCCGACAGCGGGATGTACCTGCCCAGCCGGCTGCGCTGTTCGACCTCTTCCGGGGTCATGCCCTGTGGCACGCCCGTCCGGGTGTCGTTCTCCGGCGCCCGGCTGACGATCGGCTGGTCCTCGCCCGCCGGTTCCGGGTCGCGCCACTCCTGGGCGCGGCCGCCGGCGGTGCTCTGCACCGCCCCCTTCACCTCGCGGCCCATTTCCTCGTCCACCCGGGGGCTGTGCTTGCTGCTGCCACGTTCCATGCCTAATGCGCTACCCGGCTGGCGTCGGGCTAAACGACGGCTGTCCGGTCCCGACCCGCTGGCGTCGATCGTCCGGTCCCGGGCCGCGGGGTCGGCCGACGCCGGGTTCGGGCCCGGCGCCGCCGGCTGTCGGCCAGGTCAGGGAGCGAACGGGAAGCCGGGTTCGGGCCCGGGGGCGCCGGCTGTCGGCCAGGTCAGGAGTCGGCGGACGCCTTGGGTGGCAGTGCCGGCTCCACCGGCGGCTCGGCGCCGCCCTGCAGCGCCCGACCGCGCTGCAGTTCCGCGTTCATCTCCACCCCCAGCATCACGGCGCAGTTGGAGAGGTACAGCCAGACCAGGAAGGCGATGATCGCGCCGAGGCTGCCGTAGGTCACGTTGTACGAGTCGAACCGGGAGACGTAGAACCCGAAGCCGAAGGAGGCCAGCGCCCAGGCGAGCAGCGCGACCGCGCCTCCGACGGTGAGCCAGCGGAACCGCGGCTGCCGTACGTTCGGCGCGATCCAGAACAGCAGGGAGAGCAGCAGCATCATGATGGCGACCAGTACCGGCCACTTGGCGATCGTCCAGGCGGTCCGGGGCGCGTCGCCGAGCCCGAGCGCGTCGCCCACGGCGTCGGTGACCGGACCACTGACCACCAGACCGGCCGCCACCACCGCCAGCAGGATCAGCGCGATCGCGGTCAGCCCCAGTTGCAACGGGCGGAGCAGGTAGAACGGACGCCCCTCCTCGACGCCGTAGATCGCGTTGGAGGCCCGGGTGAACGCGCCCACGTAGCCGGAGGCGGACCAGAGGGCGGCGAGCAGACCGAAGCTCAGCAGCACCTTCGCCGAGCTCTGGTCGTGCACGACGTCCCGCAGTACGCCGAGGAAGGTCTCGTTGGCCACCACCGAGCCGGCGCCGACGTCCTCGGCCAGCCCGGCGATCGTGTCGACCGTCTGCTCCCCGTTCGACACCAGGCCGACCAGGGCGACGATGACGATCGCCGACGGGAAGAGCGCGAGCACGGCGTAGTACGTCAACGCGGCGGCCCAGTCGGCGCAGTTGTCCTGGACGAAGTTCTTCACGCTGCGCGCCAGCACCCCGCGCCAGGTCGACCACCGCAGTTGCCGCAGGTGGCCGGGGGGCCGTGGAGCGTGTTCGGCGGCGGCGGTGGGACCGGGATCGGTGGTGGAGGCCATGGTCGTTCCCCTGTCTGCCCCGCCGGACCGGGGCGTGCGGGTCGCCCGCTGCCGTCGTCCGGTGGGGACCGGGTGGCGTGGCGCCTGCGCGTGAGCCGGGTGGCGCGCCGCGCGGAGACCTGCGGGTTCTGTGCTGCCCGGTACCCCCGGCGGAAACCGGACAAACGCCGGGTGGCGACACACGGGTGGGAAGTCCGGGGCGACGGGTTAGCGCCGATGCCGGGCCGGGAATCCGGGCGGGAAGCCAATCGCCAGCCGGAGGAGGGGATCATGCCCGGACGCGAGGTTCTGCCCAGTACCGTGCGACGCTCGCCCGACAAGGCCCAGCGGACGTGGGCGAAGACCCACGACTCGGCCGTCGAGACGTACGGCGAGGGGGAGCGGTCGCACCGGACGGCCTTCGCCGCGCTCAAACACTCGTTCGAGAAGGTCGGCGACCACTGGGAGCAGAAGGGGCGCAAGGGACCCAGCGACCGGCAGGCCGCCGGTGGTGGGCCGGCGCGACGGGCGCCGACCGCGGGCGGTGTGGACGCCAACGCGCCCAAGGACCATCTGCTGGAGGTCGCCAGGAAGCTGGACGTGCGGGGACGCTCCCGGATGACCAAGGCCGAACTCGTGGGTGCGATCGAGAAGGCGAACAACCGGAGTACCGCCGAGGCGCGGGGCCGGGAGAAGGGCCGCAACCGGCGTTGACCCGTACCGGCCGGCCGGCGGCCGTACCGGCTGGCCGGCGGGGGCGGGCGCGGACCTGGTCACCAGCGTCCGCCGCCCTCGCCTCCCGGCGCCTCGATGTGTACCGCCTTCACGGCGGTGAGTTCGTCGAGCAGTTCCGGCCCGTACCCGAAGCCCTGACCGCTGCCACCGCGCGGCTCGGCGGCCCCGCCCGGCGCGCCGCCGAAGACGGCGTTGATCTTCACCGTGCCGACCGGCAGTTCCCGCCAGGCGCGCTGCGCGTGGCTCATCGAGCCGGTGAGCACCGTGGCGGCCAACCCGTACGGCGAGTACGAGGCCCGGGACAACGCCTCGTCGAACGAGTCCACCACCATCACCGGGGCCACCGGTCCGAAGGTCTCGTCACGCATCACCGCCATCTGGTCCGTGCACTCGGCGAGCACGGTCGCCGGGTAGAAGGCGCCCGGGCCGGCCGGCACGGACCCGCCGACGAGGATTCGCGCGCCATCGGCGACGGCGGCCCGCACCTGGCTGTCCACATGGTCCCGGTGTCGCCGGTCGACCAGCGGGCCGAGCTCGGTGAGCGGATCCCGTCCCGGTCCGATCCGCAGTGCCTCGGCCTGCTGCACCAGCGCGCCGAGGAAACGGGTCGCCATCGACCGCAGTACGTAGATCCGCTCCACCGCGACGCAGAGCTGCCCGGAGTTGGCGAAGGCGCCGATCGCGGCCTGTTCGCCGGCCCATCGTGGGTCGACGTCCTCGTCCACGATCAGCGGATCGCTGCCGCCGTTCTCCAGCAGGGCCTTCGCGCCCGTGCGGGCGCAGGCGGCGGCGATCGACCGGCCGGTTGCCGTGGAGCCGACGTGCGCGACCACGTCCACCTCCTGACCGGCGAGGGCGGCGCCGACCGAACCGTCACCGGTGATCAGCGACAGCACCCCGGACGGCAGGTGCTCGTCGAGCAGTCGGGCGAGCAGCCAACCACTGGCGGGGCTGCGCTCGCTCGGCTTGTAGACCACCGTGTTGCCGGTGACCAGGGCGGCGCCGAGCAGACCGCAGGAGACCGCGACCGCGTCGTTCCACGGCGTTATCACCGCGACGACACCGCGCGGCTGGGGCACCATCAGGTCGATCGCGTCGTTGTCGCCGGCCAGGGCACGACCGCCACGTACCGGGGCGAGCTCGGCGTACTGCCGGAGTGTCGCGACCCCGGCCTCGACGCCGCCCCGCGCGGTGCCGAGCGGCCGGCCCATCTCGGCGGTCTGCGCCTCCGCGAGCTGGTCGGCGGCCGCCTCGACCGCGTCGGCGGCCCGTCGCAGCGCGGCGGCCCGTTCCGCCGGTGCGCTCCGGGCCCAGCGGGGCAACGCCGAGCGGGCCGCCTTCACCGCGGCCGCGACCTCCGCCTCGCTGGCCACCGGTACCTCGCTGACCGGTGTCCCGTCGGCCGGGTCCAGCACGGTCGACCGGCCGGCGTCGCCGCCGGCACCCCACACCCCGGCGATGAGTTGTTGGACCTGATACATGAGGCGCAGCTTGCCCGGGTCCGCGTCGGCCAAACTCGGTCGTTTGTGCCGATCCAACGCGGGTAGCGCCGACGGGCCGGCCGCCGTCACGCGGCCGGGCGGCCGGGCCGGTCACGGCGTGGGCCGGAACGCCGGCCCGGCGGCGGGATACAGTGCCCGGGTGACGGGCGCGGGGGAGAGTGCCGATGCCGTCGTCGTCGGCGCCGGACACAACGGCCTGGTCGCGGCGAACCTGCTCGCGGACGCCGGCTGGGACGTTCTCGTCCTCGAGGCGACCGCCGGTGCCGGCGGTGCCGTCCGGTCGGCGGAGGTGACCGCGCCCGGGTACCTCAGCGATCTCTACAGCGCGTTCTACCCGCTCGGGTTCGCCTCGCCCGTGCTGCGCGGGCTGGGCCTCGACCGCCACGGCCTGGCCTGGCGGCACGCCCCGGACGTGTTGGCGCACCTATTCCCGGACGACCGGGCGGTGGTGCTCAACCGCGATCCCGAGGTCACGGCGGCCTCCCTGGAGCGGTTCGGCGCCGGGGACGGGCAGCGGTGGCTGTCCGCGTACGCCGAGTGGCGCGGGCTCTCCGGACCGCTGCTCGACGCGCTCTTCACCCCCTTTCCGCCGGTACGCACCGGCCTGGCGCTGGTCCGGCGGCTGCGTACCGCGGGGGCGCTCCGACTGGCCCGTCGCCTCGTCCTGCCGGTCCGCCGGCTCGGCGCGGAGCTCTTCACCGGTGCGGGTGGTCCGGCGCTGCTGGCCGGCTGCGCGCTGCACACCGACCTCTCCCCGGACGAGGCGGGCTCCGGGGTGTACGGCTGGCTGCTCGCCATGCTCGGGCAGCAGGTCGGCTGGCCGGTGCCGGTCGGAGGCGCACAACGGATCACCGACGCCCTGGTCGCCCGCCTGCTGGACCAGGGTGGCCGGATCCACTACCGCGCCCCGGTCGACCGGATCCTGGTCGCCCGGGGCCGGGCGATGGGCGCGCGTACGGCGGACGGTGCACTGTGGCGGGCCCGGCGGGCGGTGCTCGCCGACGTACCAGCGCCGTCGCTCCTCCTCGACCTGGTGGGTGCCACCCACCTGCCGCCCCGGCTGGTGGAGGATCTGGCGCACTTCCGCTGGGACGGCTCCACGGTCAAAGTGGACTGGGCGTTGTCCGGCCCGGTGCCGTGGCGGAATCGGGACGTCGTCGGTGCCGGCACCGTCCACCTCGGCCCGGATCTGGACGGGCTCAGCCGGTATGCGGCGGCGCTGCACCGGGACGAGCTGCCGGACGAGCCGTTCGTGCTGGCCGGGCAACTGACGGCGGCGGATCCGAGCCGTTCGCCGGCGGGAACGGAGTCGCTCTGGGCGTACACCCATCTGCCGTTCCGGCGGCAGTGGTCGGCGGGGGAGGTCGACGAGCGGGTCGAGGCGATCGAGGCGGTGCTGGAGCGGGCCGCGCCCGGATTCGGGACGCTGGTTCGCGGGCGCCACGTGGCCGGGCCCGCCGACCTCGCGGCGGGGGATCCGAACCTGGTCGGAGGCGCGGTCGGTGGCGGCACCTCCGCGGCGTACCAGCAGCTCTTCCTGCGGCCGGTACCCGGCCTGGGACGGGCGGACACGCCGGTCGACCGGTTGTTCCTGGCCGGGGCGTCCGCGCATCCGGGCGGCGGTGTGCACGGCGCACCCGGTGCCAACGCCGCCCGTGCCGCGTTGGCCCGGGACCGGGCGGTGACGGGGCGGATGTACGCCGCCGCCGTCGCCGCGGCACAGCGGGCGATCTACGCCTGACGGCGGCGGGGTGCGCCGGCATCCCCGATCGCGCGGCGGGCCGCCCAACGGCGGCGTGGCGGGCCGGCTACCCGGAGGACCGTGCGGTCAGCCGGCCACGTCTGACGGCGGCGCGGCGGGCCGTCACGCCCGAGCGCCCGCCGTTCCGGTCACGTGTCCCGGGCCGCGCCGACGCCGGGCCGCACTGGTCAGTCCGAGGTCTCGGCCGGGTCGGTCCGCTGTTCGGCCGTGGTGTCCGGCGAGGTCTCCGCCCGGGTGATGTGGCGGTGCCGCCCGCGCAGCTTGAACGGCATCAGCGCGCTTTCGATCTTGGTTGCGGTGGTCATCTTCGAGTCGCCGTCGTGCCGCTCCTGGAAGTGGATCGGCACCTCGAGGATGGTGTGCCCGAGCTTCGTGGCCAGGTAGTGCATCTCCACCTGGAAGCTGTAGCCGTTCGACTGGACCCGGTCCAGCCCGATGTCCCGCAGTGCGTCCGCCCGCCAGATCTTGAAGCCGGCGGTGAGGTCGCGGATCCGTACCTGCAGCAGGGTGTGTACGTAGAAGTTGGCCCACCCGCTCAGCGCCCGGCGGTACAGCGGCCACGCCTGGTCGAGTTCGCCGCCCGGTACGTAACGTGAACCGATCACCACGCTGGCCCGGGTGGACAGTAGTGCGCCGAGCATGCCGGGCAGCGCCTCCGGCGGGTGGGAGAGGTCGGCGTCCATCTGGGCGACGTAGTCCGCGCCGCCGTCCAGCGCTCGGCCGATACCGTCGACGTACGCCCGCCCGAGTCCCTCCTTGCCGGCACGGTGTACGACGTGGATCCGTTCCGGATGTTCGATGGCGAGTTTGTCCGCCACCTCGCCGGTGCCGTCGGGCGAGTTGTCGTCGGCGACGAGGATGCTCAGCCCCGGCAGTGGAAGGGCGAGCAGGCGCTCGACCAGTACGGGAAGATTGCCCGCCTCGTTGTAGGTGGGAACGACGACGGTCAGGCGAGCATCCCGCCAGGGAGATGGCAGCTCCACGGGTTCGATCATCGGGGCATCCTCGGTTGGCCGACAGCGGTCAGGGGCAAAGCGTAACGTGGCATGGAGTGCTCGCTACAACACGGGCCAACGGTTACAAACCAGTCGTCACCATGGCGAAAGCCAACGCGGGGACCCGGTTTGGCCGAACACCGGAAGAATCCTGTGACAATTCCCAGCTTCGTCGGCGACCCTGCGGATTGCCGTCGACCCGTGCGGTAGCCGCCGGACGTCCCGGGTAATGACGGAGGGACACCGTTGGCTGGGGCTCCGCCGAGCCCGGCGACGGTCTGATCCGTGCCGGCGGCGGTTCGGGCCCTCCATCCCGCTCCTCGCCGACCAACTGACAACGCCGGTACGCCAGGCGGCGTACGGCCCCCTCGGCATGTCCGCCACCCCGTGGAATTGATGTTTACTCCTCCTGCCCACGGGAACCCGCCGCCGTGCGCAACGACCAGGTCGACCCGCATCAGCGCAGGTCAGGGGCACCGCACGGTGACCCTGGCGAGGTGCGGGTCCGGCCCGGACTGTTCGACGCGGTGCTGTTCGACCGGGACGGCACACTCATCGAGGACGTGCCGTACAACGGCGATCCGGCGCGGGTGCGCCCCCTACCGGGAGCCCGCGAGGCCCTGGACCGGCTGCGTGCAGCCGGGCTCCGGCTGGCGGTGGTGACGAACCAGTCCGGTATCGCCCGTGGCCGGTTCAGCCACGCCGACCTGACCCGGGTCAACGCCCGGGTCGACGAACTCCTCGGACCGTTCGACAGCTGGCAGGTCTGTCCGCACGCCCCGGCGGCTCCCGGCACCACCGGCTGCCGCTGCCGCAAGCCCGCGCCCGGCCTGGTCAGGGCGGCGGCCGAGGCTCTGGGCACCCGTCCCACCCGGTGCGTGCTCGTCGGCGACATCGGTGCGGACATGACCGCGGCCGGCGCGGCCGGTGCCAGCGCCATCCTGGTCCCGACGGCGGTGACCCGGGCCGAGGAGGTGGCCGCGGCACCCGCAGTGACGGACGATCTGGCGGCCGCGGCGGACCTGATCCTCCGCCGTCACCGGCTCGGTGTGGACGACGGTGTGCCGACCGTCGGGGACCCGGGCGGGCCGGCGTCGCGGACCCGCACCGGGCGTTCCCGCCGGGTGCTGGTCGTCCGATCCGATTCGGTCGGGGACGTGCTGGTCACCGGCCCGGCGATCCGGGCGGTGGCGGCCGGCGCCGACCGGGTGGTGCTGCTCTGCGGCCCGCGTGGGCGGGCCGCCGCCGAACTGCTGCCGGGCGTGGACGAACTGGTGGAGTGGCGGCTGCCCTGGATCGATCCCCGGCCCGGGCCGGTCGACGCCAGGGAGATGGCCCGCCTGGTCGAACGCCTGGCCCGGATCGGTGCGGACGAGGCGGTCCTGTTCACCTCCTTCCACCAGTCCGCGCTGCCGCTGGCCCTGCTGCTGCGGATGGCCGGGGTGGCGCGGATCTCGGCGATCAGCGACGACTACCCGGGATCGCTGCTGGACGTACGGCACCGGGTGCCGGCGGGTGTTCCGGAGGTCGAACGGGCGTTGTCGCTCGCGGCGGCGGCCGGATTCCGGTTGCCGGTGGACGACGAACCGCTGCTGCGATTGCGTACCGACCGGCTCGGCGGGTCCGGCGGCGAACCGGGCCCGGCGCGCGCCCCGGTCACGTTCGACGGTGCGGGGGCGACCGGCGGGGTGGCGACGGTCGACGACAGGGCGACGGATGGCGGCGCGGTGACGGTCGGTGTCCGGCCGACGGTCGACGACGACAGGGCGGGACTGCCCGCGCCCGGTTACGTCGTGGTGCACCCCGGGTCCTCGGTGCCGGCCCGGGCCTGCCCGCCCGCACTGTGTGCGGAGATCGTCGTGGCACTGACCGACGCCGGCCACCGGGTGGTGGTGACCGGCGGCCCGGGCGAGGATACGCTGACCGCCCAGGTCGCCGGCCGTACCGGCATCGACCTCGGTGGGCAGACCTCACTGGCCGGCCTGGCCGCGATCATCGCCCGGGCCGACTGCCTGGTGGTCGGCAACACCGGCCCGGCACACCTCGCCGCGGCGGTCGGGGTTCCCGTGGTCAGCCTCTTTGCCCCCACCGTCCCGTTCGGACAGTGGGGGCCCTACCGCGTGCCGACGGTACGCCTCGGCGCCGCCGACGCCGGCTGCCGGCACACCAGGGCCACCAGCTGTCCGGTGCCCGGCCATCCGTGCCTGTCGGACATCGCGCCGCGACAGGTGGTGGAGGCGGTCCGGCTCCTCGACCGGCGTAACCCGACGGACCACGACCCCGGTACGCCGGTCCCGCCGGCCGGCCTGCTCACCGCCGCCGTCGCGGCCGGTGGACCGGTGCTCGCCAACGCGGCGGCCGGCCTGGAGGAGGTGGGGCCGTGAACATCCTGCTCTGGCACGTGCACGGCTCCTGGACCACCGCCTTCGTGCACGGCAAGCACCGGTACCTCGTCCCGGTCACCCCGGACCGCGGCCCGTACGGCCTGGGGCGGGCCCGGACCTACCAGTGGCCGGACACGGTCGACGAGGTGAGCCCGGAGGCACTCGCCGAGACCGACGTGGACCTGGTGGTGCTGCAACGACCGGAGGAGATCGACCTCGCCGAGCGCTGGCTCGGCCGGCGGATCGGTCGGGACCTCCCCGCGATCTTCGTCGAGCACAACACCCCGAAAGAGGGGAACGTGCCGAACAGCCGCCATCCGCTGGCCGACCGCGACGACCTGCTGATCGCGCACGTCACCCACTTCAACGCGCTGTTCTGGGACACCGGCGGGACCCGGACGGCCGTCGTCGAGCACGGCATCGTGGCCCCGACCGCGACGTACACCGGCGAACTGCCCCGGCTCGCCGTGGTGGTCAACGAACCGGTACGCCGCTGGCGGGTGACCGGCACCGACCTGCTGCCGCTGTTCGCCGAGATCGCCCCGCTCGACGTCTTCGGGATGGGCGTCGCCGGTCTGCCGGAACGGCTCGGGCTGCCGGCCGACCGGTTGGTCGTCTACGACGACCTGCCGCAGAGCCGGATGCAGGCGGAGATCGCCCGGCGGCGGGCGTACCTGCACCTGTGCCGGTGGACGTCGCTCGGACTGAGCCTGATCGAGGCGATGGCGATGGCGATGCCCGTGGTCGTGCTCGCCACGACCGAGGCGGTCGCCGCCGTACCGCCGGAGGCCGGGGTGCTCGACACCCGGGTGGAGACCCTCACCGGGGCCGCCCGACGGCTCATCGCCGAACCGGGGGCCGCCCACCGGCTCGGCGCCAAGGCCCGCGAGGCCGCGCAGGCCCGGTACGGCCTGGACCGGTTCCTGGCGGACTGGGACCGGTTGCTGGAGGAGGAAGTATGCGCGTAGCGATGATCTCCGAGCACGCCAGCCCGCTCGCGGTACTCGGCGGGGAGGACGCCGGCGGCCAGAACACCCACGTCGCCGAGCTCTCCACGGCACTCGCCGCCGCCGGCCACGACGTCCGGGTCTACACCCGTCGGGACGGCCCGGAACTGCCCGAGACGGTCCGGATGTCCGACGCCGTCGACGTCGTACACGTGCCGGCCGGCCCGCCCGAGCCGATCGCCAAGGACGAGCTGCTGCCGTACATGAAGGACTTCAGCGCCTGGCTGGTCGGGCGGTGGCGGGCCGACGACTGGGTCCCCGACGTGGTGCACGCGCACTTCTGGATGAGCGGACTGGCCGGCATCGCGGCCGCCCGGCAGACCGGGGTGCCGGTGGTGCAGACGTACCACGCGCTGGGCACGGTGAAGCGGCGGCACCAGGGCACGGCGGACACCAGCCCGGCCCGCCGGGTCGGCTACGAGCGGGCCCTCGGCCGGGCCGTGGACCGGGTCATCGCACAGAGCCAGGACGAGGTCCGGGAACTGGTCCGGATGGGGGTCCCGCTGGACCGCATGACGGTGATCCCGTCCGGGGTCAACAACCGGACCTTCTCGCCCGAGGGTCCGGCCGTCCCCCGTACCCCGGGCCGGCCCCGGATCCTCACCGTCGGCCGGCTGGTGGAACGGAAGGGCTACCAGGACCTGGTCCGGGCGATGCCGATGATCCCCGACGCCGAGTGTGTGATCGTCGGCGGGCCGCCGCCCGGCGAGGTCGACACCGACCCGCAGGTGCGGCGGCTGCGGGCACTCGCCGAGGAGGTCGGCGTCGCCGACCGGGTACGGCTGATCGGCGCGGTGCCGCGCGAGGAGATGCCGTACTGGTACCGCTCGGCGGACCTGCTGGTCGCCGCCCCCTGGTACGAGCCGTTCGGACTCACCCCGCTGGAGGCGATGGCCTGCGGGGTGCCGGTGGTCGGCACCGCCGTCGGTGGACTCACCGACACCGTCGTCGACGGGCGGACCGGCGACCTGGTGCCACCCCGCGATCCCGCCGCGCTCGGCGCGGCCGTCCGGGACCTGATCGTCGACCGGGTACGCCGGTACGGCTACGCCCGGGCGGCACTGGACCGGGCCCACCGTGAGTACTCGTGGAGCCGTACCGCCGACCAGATCGGGGCCGTCTACTCGGCGGTCAGTGAGGTGCGGCGACCGAGCGGGGTGGTCGCCGGATGAGCGGGACGACGTCGACCGAGCTGCTCGACGGTCACCTCGCCGGACTCGCCTCGGCGCTGCTGCCGTACCGGTCGGTGGCCGGCCGGCTGGGCCGCTGGGGTGACGAACTGGCCCGGCTGCTGGCCGGCGGCGGCCGGCTGCTGGTGGCCGGCAACGGCGGCAGCGCGGCCGAGGCCCAGCACCTGGCCGCCGAACTCGTCGGCAAGCTCCGCGAGGACCGGGCCCCGCTGTCGGCGATCGCGCTCTGCGCGGAGACCGCCTCACTCACCGCCCTCGGCAACGACTACGGCTTCGACGAGGTCTTCGCCCGGCAGGTACGGGCCCACGGCCGCCCCGGCGACATCCTGCTGCTGCTGTCGACGAGTGGCCGCAGCGCCAACCTGGTCCGGGCCGCCCGCGCCGGCCGGGAGATCGGCCTGCGCTGCTGGGCGTTCACCGGCCCGACCCCGAACCCGCTCGCCGACGCCTGCACCGACGTCCTGGCGGTGCCCTCACCGGACAGCCAGGTGGTGCAGGAACTGCACCTGGTCTCGGCACACGTGCTCTGCGGCTACGTCGACGCGTACCTGCCGGTGCTGCTCGGCCCGGCCGGTGGGTACGCCGCCGGCCAGCGCCCGCCGGTCGCCGCGTACGCCGGGACCGGGGCGGGGACGACGACGACCGAACCGGCCGGCGAGCCCGTCGGCCAGCCGAGGGTGGACGGCTCGACGCCGGTCGGACCGCCACCCCCCGGTCCGTCGCCGGTACGACCGTCCGGGGTGGAGGACGAACTCGTGCTGCGGGTGCCGGGTGGCATCGACCTGGGCGACATCGCCCCAGGCGGGAGCGAGGAGGAGCGGTGACCGGGAGAGTGGTGGTCGTCGGCGACACGCTGCTCGACCGGGACGTCGAGGGTGTGGTGAACCGGCTGTGTCCGGATTCGCCGGTGCCGGTGCTGGACGAGAACACCAGTGTGGACCGGCCGGGCGGAGCCGGGCTGGCGGCGCTCTTCGCCGCCGGTCGTGGGTTCGAGGTCGCGCTCGTCACCGGGCTCGCCGACGACGAGGGTGGGGCGCGGTTGAGCCAACTGCTCACCGCCGCCGGCGTCCAGGTCTACGGGCTGCCGCTGCCGGGCGCGACGCCGGAGAAGATCCGGCTCCGGACGCGGGGGCGGGTGCTGCTGCGGCACGACCGGGGTGGACCGGCGGGACCGCCCGGCGAGCCGACGGACGCGGTGCTGGAGTTGCTGGCCGACGCGTCGGCGATCCTGGTCAGCGACTACGGCCGGGGGGTGGCCCGGCATCCCGCCCTGCGCGCGGCCCTGGCCGCGACCGCGGCGCCGATCGTCTGGGACCCGCATCCCCGGGGTCCGGCGGCGGTGCCCGGGGTGCGGTTGGCCACCCCGAACGAGGTGGAGGCCCGGGAACTCGGCGGGGTGGCGCCGAGCGGCTCGCGGCTGACGAACGCGTCCCGGAGCGCGCAGGCGCTGCGGGAACGGTGGCGGGCCGCCGCGGTGGCGGTGACCCTGGGCGGGGACGGCGCGCTGCTGCGGCACGCCGGCGCGACACCGCTGATGGTTCCGGCCCCGGCCTGTGCCGACGGCGACACCTGTGGGGCCGGCGACCGGTTCGCCGCCACCGCGACCCTGGCTCTCGCCGAGGGGGCGCTGGTCTCCGAGGCGGTGCAGCGGGCCGTCGCCGAGGCGTCCGGGTACGTGGCCGGTGGTGGGGCGGCGACCGCCGTACCCGTGATGAACGCGCCACCGTCGGTCGCCGGCACCGCGCTGCCGCCCGGTGCGACGCCGCCGATCGGCCGGATCGTCCGGGACGGCGCGGGCGCCACCGCCGGTCGCGGCACGGTGCCGATCGCCGCGGTGGACTGGAGCGACCGGATCGGTGCCCGGGCGGCCGGCGACGTGATCGCCCGGGTCCGGGCCGCCGGCGGCACGGTGGTCGCCACCGGCGGCTGTTTCGACCTGCTGCACGCGGGCCACGTGGCGACCCTGGAGGCGGCCCGCCAACTCGGCGACTGCCTGGTGGTCTGCGTCAACTCCGACGACAGTGTGGCCGGGTTGAAGGGACCGGAGCGGCCGCTGGTCCGGCACGCCGACCGGGCCCGCCTGCTGGCCGCCCTGGGCTGTGTGGACGCGGTGGTGGTCTTCGACGAGCCGACCCCGCACGCGGCCCTCTCCTGGCTGCGTCCGGACATCTGGGTCAAGGGCGGCGACTACGGCACCGGCGGGGACGGCCCCGACCTGCCGGAGGCCGGGATCCTGCGGCGGTGGGGCGGATACGCCGTCGTGGTGCCCTATCTGGACGGCCGGTCGACGACGCGGATGATCGCCGCGGCCCGGGTGGCCGGCCGACCGGTGGGTGGTGGCCGGTGAGCGGCGAACTGTTCGGCGGCGGGCCGACCGTCGGTCCGGGGACTGGCGCGGGCGTGTCGGCCGACGGCGCGGTCCTGGTCACCGGCGGATCCAGCGGCCTCGGGGCGGCGGTGGTCACCGCGCTCGCCGCCGCCGGCGCCCGGCCCTGCGTACTGGACCGGCAGGCGCCGACGGTGCAGGTCCCGTGGGCCGCCTGCGATCTGGCCGACACCCGGGCCGCCGAGGAGGCGACCCGGAAACTCGCCGAACGGTCCGGCGGACTGGCCGCGGTGGTGACGGCGGCCGGGGTCGACGTACCGGGCCGGCTGGCCGACGTGCCGGCCGAGACCTGGGAGCGGGTGGTCACCATCGACCTGTTCGCCACCGCCGCGGTGATCCGGGCCGCCCTGCCCTACCTGGAACGCTCGCGGGGCCAGGTGGTCACCGTCGCCTCCACCCTCGGGGTGAAGGCGGTCGGCGACGCCACCGCGTACTGCGCGGCGAAGTTCGGCGTGGTCGGCTTCACCCGGGCGCTCGCCGCCGAACTGGCCGGCGTGGTCGGGGTGACCCTGCTGATCCCGGGTGGCATGCGGACCGCCTTCTTCGACGAGCGGGAGGCGCAGTACCGGCCCGGCCCCGACGCTGCCCTGAACAACCCGGCCGACGTGGCCGCCGCGATCCTGTTCGCCCTGCGGCAGCCCCCCGGATGTGCGATCCGGGAGATGGTGGTCTGCGCCGACCGGGAGACGTCGTACCCGTGATCCTGGTGCTGCGGGCACTCGGGGTCGGCGACCTGGCGACGGCGGTGCCGGCGTTGCGCGGACTGCGTGCCGCGTTTCCGGAGCACACCCTGTCGGTCGCGGCACCGGACTGGCTCGCCCCGCTGGCGGAGCTGATCGGCGACGTCGACAACGTGCTGCACACCGAGGGGCTGGACCCGGTCGACGGGTGGCCGGGGCCGACCCCGTACTGGGCGGTCAACCTGCACGGGCGGGGCCCGGAGTCGCACCGGTTGCTCGGTGCCGCCGGGGCGGAGCGGCTCTGCGCCTTCGCCTGTCCGGAGGCCGGGCACCTGGACGGCCCGCCGTGGCGCGACGACGAGCACGAGGTGCACCGGTGGTGCCGGCTGCTGCGCTGGTACGGCGTCGAGTCCGACCCGGAGGACCTGGAGCTGCGCCGACCGGCGCCCCGCCGGGTGCCGGTCGGGGTGACCGTGCTGCACCCGGGCGGCAAGGGCACCGAGCGCCGGTGGTCGCCGGCCCGGTTCGCCGCGCTGGCCCGGGAGCTGACCCGGGCCGGGCACCGGGTGGTGGTGACCGGCTCGGCGGCCGAACGTGACCTGGTCGAGCGGGTGGTCGCCGGGGCCGGACTGCCGAACACCGCCGTGCTCGCCGGCCGGCTCAGCCTGGTCGAGCTGGCCACCGTGGTCGCGTACGGACGACTGGTGGTGAGTACGGACACCGGGGTGGCGCATCTGGCGACCGCGTACCGGACCCCGTCGGTGGTGCTGTTCGGACCGGTCGCGTCGACGCGTTGGGGCCCGCCCCCGGACCGGTCCTGGCATCGGGCCCTGGGCGCGGCCGGTGGCGTCACGGGTGGTCACCACCCCTCGGCGCCGGTCGACGTGTCCGATCCGGACGGTGCCTGGACCCGGATCCATCCGGCGTTGGCCGCGATCGAGGTCGACGAGGTGCTGACCGCCGCGTCGGAGGTCGAGCGGGCGGGACGGGAGCGCCGTGCGACTGCGGCGTAGCGACCCCTCGGCGCCCGGCTACGGGCGGCGGCGGTACGGCCGGGGCGTGGTCTTCCTGGACGTCGACGGCCGTCCGTTGCGGGATCCGGACGAGATCGACCGGCTCCGGTCGCTGGTGATCCCGCCCGCCTGGCGGGACGTCTGGATCTGTCCGCACCCGACCGGGCACATCCAGGCGACCGGGACCGACGCGGCCGGTCGGCGGCAGTACCTCTACCACCCGTTCTGGCGGGTCCGACGCGACCAGGCCAAGTTCGACCACGTACTGGAGGTGGCCACCCGGTTGCCGGCGCTGCGGGAGCGGGTCGACGAGGATCTCGCCACCCGGGGGCTGCGTCGACCCCGGGTGCTGGCCACGGTCGCGAAGCTGCTGGACATGGGGACGTTCCGGGTCGGCAGCGACCAGTACGCGGTGGGCGAGGAACCGACGTTCGGGGTGGCGACACTGCGTCCCGAGCACACCCGGTGCCGGGGCGGCGCCGTGGTGTTCGAGTTCCCGGCGAAGGGCGGCATCGCCCAGCAGTTGCGGATCGACGAGCCCCGGCTCTGCCAGGTGCTGCGGGAGCTGCGACGACGGCGGCGCGCGGCGGCCCGGCTGTTCGGCTACTGGGACGGTCAGAGCTGGCGGGACGTACGCAGTGACGAGGTCAACGACTACCTGCGTACGGCGAGCGGCGGGGAGATGACCGCCAAGGACTTCCGTACCTGGCACGCCACCGTGCTCGCGGCGACCCGGCTGGCGGCCGTCGAGCCGCCGCGTTCGACGACCGGGCGGCGGCGCGCCGTGGCGGCGGTGATGCGGGACGTGGCCACGCTGCTCGGCAACACCCCGGCGGTCGCCCGCGCCTCCTACGTGCATCCCCGGGTGGTCGACCTCTACCACGACGGCGTACTCGCCGGGGTGCCCGCCGAGGCGCCGCTGGCGGAGGCCGAGGCGGCGGTGCTGGAACTGCTCGGCCCGGACCGGTGAGGCAGGGCCGGGGGACGGTCGTCGGGCATGCCCTCCTGGTGGACGTGCCCGGCTGGGTCGCGGGGGCGGGCCGCGGTGCCGAGCATCACGCGGCCCGGCCCACCGGTGGTCGTTCAGTCGTTGAGCACGTGCGACAGCTCGTCCCGGAACCGCCGCTCGGCCTCGGTGATCTCCTCGCCGCCGAGTCCGAGTACGCCACCGGTGGACGCGGCGGTGACCACGTGCTCGGCGATGGAGAGCAGCCAGTGCTTGTACGCACCGGCCTCGCCCTCGTCGACCCGACCGTCGAGCAGCTTCGCCGCGCTCGCCGCCCGGGCCAGCACGTCGGCGATCATCGCCTTCGGATCGGCCGGTTCGATCACCGGCAGTTCCTCGCCCGCCTCCGGGTCGCCGACCCGGGCCACCAGTTCGCCGGCGACGGCGGCGACCAGCGGGCTGGCCGACTCCCGCCCGGCGGCGATGCTCTCCAGCCCGGCCGCGTTCTCCGACCTGGTCCGGCGGCCGCCGTCCGACTCGGCGGCACTGGCCGCGGTCAGCACCGACTGGGGCAGGCCGACGAGCAGGCCCCACTCGTCGTCGGAGAATCCGAACTCGGTCGTGTACAACGGTTGTTCCGTCATGGCAACCCTCCTTCACTGATGGCAAACCATCACATCTCACGGCACGGCCGTGCTGACCGCAATCCGCAACGCCGCAGGTGGTCCGGACCACGCTGTCGGCGGTTCCGGCGCGACGTGCGCCGGGTGCCGACGGGTCCGGCCACCGTGGATCAGTCCGGAACCGGTACGAGCAGGCCGTGCTCGCTGACCACCGGTACGGAGAGTGTCTTGTAGCCCACCTCCTCGAAGAGCACGGTCATCCGGTCCGCCTCGTAGCCGAGGACCAGTCCGGGACCCCACTCCGGGTGCCGGACCGCGCTGCGTACCGGGAACGGTTCGTCAGCGGCGGGTGCGGCGCCCGGCGGTTCCACGTTGCCCGCGTGGCAGTTGTCGCAGTGCTGGCACGGGTTCGGCAGCCGTTCCCCGAAGTAGGCGAGCAGCACCTGGCCCCGGCACCCCATGGTCTCCGCGAACGCGCGCATCATGTCGGTCCGGGAGCGTTGCACGGCGAGTTGCCGTTCCGCCTCGGCCAGCGCCGCCGATGCCGCGTCGGTCGGGGCCGGGGCGTACCGGGGGCTGCCGAGCTGGTTGTCGGCCAGGGTCGTCGCGGCACCGACCCGCTCCAGCAGGGCGAGCAGCTGCCCGAGTTTGCGGGTGCCCAGCCCGGTGCGTTCCCGTAGCGCCTTGCGGGACAGCGGACCGTCGCGTAGCAGTGCGGCCAGGTCACGCAGCTGGTCCGGGTCCGGGGCGCCGCCGGTGAAGTAGCGGCGCAGCCCGACGTCCTCGGCGCGCCAGAGCAGCAGCGCGCGGGCGGGGTCGCCGTCCCGGCCGGCACGGCCGATCTCCTGCAGGTAGCTGTCCGGCGCGTCCGGTAACGCCATGTGTGCCACCCAGCGGATGTTCGGTTTGTCGATGCCCATTCCGAACGCCGAGGTGGCGACCATGACCGGCACCTGGTCGTCGAGGAACCGCTGGTGGCGTTCCTCGCGGGCGCCGGCCGGCATCCCGCCGTGGTAGTGCTCCGCCGGAAAACCGGCCTCGGTCAGCCGGGTGGCGAGTTCCTCGGCCGCCCGCCGGGTCGGCACGTAGACGATCCCGGGGCGGGCCTCGGCCTCCAGCAGCGCGACCAGCCGCCGCCACCGCACCTCCTCGGTGGCGCAGTTCGCCACCTCCAGGAAGAGGTTCGACCGGTCCAGTCCGGAGACCACGATCCGGGGACGGCGCAGGCCGAGCCGGGCGACGATGTCGTCGCGGACCGGTGGGGAGGCGGTCGCGGTCAACGCGACCACCGGGGGTCGACCCAGCTGGTTGATCAGCTGCCCGAGGGCCAGGTAGTCGGGTCGGAAGTCGTGCCCCCAGGCGGAGATGCAGTGTGCCTCGTCGACGGCGACCAGGGCCGGGCGGAGCGCGCGTACCTCGGCCAGCCGGTCCGGGTTGGCGAGCTGCTCGGGGGTGGTGAACAGGAACCGGGCCCGGCCGTGCCGGATGTCGTCCAGGGCGGCGGCCCGCTGGCCGGCGTTCTCCGCGGAGCTGATCCGTACCGCGCGCAGTTCCGGTCGGCCTCGGTCGTTGAGCGCGGTGATCTGGTCCTGTT
Source organism: Plantactinospora sonchi (assembly GCF_036422035.1). Taxonomy (NCBI): domain Bacteria; kingdom Bacillati; phylum Actinomycetota; class Actinomycetes; order Micromonosporales; family Micromonosporaceae; genus Plantactinospora; species Plantactinospora sonchi. Next base: position 102,028 of record NZ_JAZGQK010000024.1, on the reverse strand, counting down.
GCAGCGCGAGCAGCGGGGAGATCACCACCGTCGGGGCGGGGAGCAGGGTCGCCGGTACCTGGTAGACGGCGGACTTGCCGGCCCCGGTGGGCAGCACGACGAGGGCGTCCCGGCGGCGCAGCAGTGCCCGCATCGCGGTGAGCTGTTCGGGACGCAGCGTTGGCCAGCCGAACCGGTGCCGGGCAGCGCGCCGGAGCCGGGTGGCGGGCAGGGCGAAGGGTTTCATTGGTGGCCGCAGGTACCCCGGGGTCAGGACGCCGAAACGGCGTGGACCGGCCACCTCCCGCCCGGTCCCGGCTTCGGCTACCGGCCGCCGCGTCCGAACATCGACCGGAGGGCGGCGACCAGGAGCACGGTGCCGAGGATGGCGCCGACGACCCGGACGCCGGGAATGTCGTACCAGGTGCTCTCGTCGGCGGCGATCAGGCGGTACGGCACCGCGCCGAGCCGTTGGCCGGTTTCCCAGATGCTGTGCTGCATGCCAGCACTGTCGCACGTGGGGGAGCGTTCCGATTAATAGGAAGGTTTCTTGACTATTCTTGGGGCCGGTGTGACCATGGCAGCACCCGCCGCGACCGGGGGGGGTGGACCGTCCATGGTGGAGAGCGGGGGAACAGGCGGGATGAGCGGAACGACAGACAACCTGGCCGGTCTGGCTGCGGCGGTGCTGCAGCCGGGCTTCGTGGGGGCCACCCGGCCACCGGACTGGGTACGCCGGTGGCTCGGTGAGGGACTCGGCGGGGTGGTGCTGTTCGCCCGCAACGTGATCGACAACGAGCAGGTCGCCACGCTCACCGCCGCGATGCGCGCGGAACGCCCCGACGTGCTGGTGGCGATCGACGAGGAGGCCGGCGACGTCACCCGGCTCGAATCCCGGCGCGGCAGTTCCCGCCCCGGCAACCTGGCGCTCGGGGCGGTGAACGACCCCGACCTCACCGAGGCGGTGGCCCGGGACCTCGGCACCGAGCTGGCGGCGGTCGGGATCACCCTGAACTACGCCCCGGACGCCGACGTCAACGCCGACCCGGACAACCCGGTGATCGGCGTACGCTCGTTCGGCGCCGATCCGGGCCTGGTGGCCCGGCACACCGCCGCCTGGGTACGCGGTCTGCAGTCCGCCGGAGTCGCCGCCTGTGCCAAGCACTTCCCGGGACACGGTGACACCAGCGTCGACTCCCACCTCGACATCCCCCGGATCGCCGTACCCCGTACCCGGCTCGAGGCCTGCGAACTGCCGCCGTTCCGGGCGGCGATCGCGGCCGGCGTACAGGCGGTGATGACCGGTCATCTGCTGGTTCCGGCGATCGACGACGAGTGGCCGGCGACCCTGAGCCGTCGGGTCCTGACCGACCTGCTCCGCGAGGAACTCGGCTTCCAGGGCGTGGTGATCACCGACGCGATCGAGATGCGGGCGGTCACCCACCGCTACGGCTTCACCGGTGCGGCGGTACGCGCCCTGGTCGCCGGCGCCGACGCGATCTGCGTCGGTGGTGAGCACGCCGACGAGGCGGACGCCGAGCGGCTGCGCGACGCGATCGTCGAGGCCGTGACCACCGGCGTCCTGCCGGAGGAGCGGCTCGTCGAGGCGGCCAAGCGGGTCGGCCAGCTGGCGGCCTGGAGCAGCACCGCCCGGGCCGGACGGTCGGCCTGGGACGGTCCCGACCCGGAGGGTTCCCCGCTCGGGCTGGCCGCCGCCCGCCGGGCGGTACGGCTGACCGTCGCGCCCGACGCGAGCGGACTGCCGCTCGCCGGGCCCGCGCACGTGGTGGAGTTCGCGCCGCCGGACAACATCGCCACCGGCTCCGACACGCCGTGGGGGGTGGGTGCGCCGCTGGCCGCCCTGCTGCCCGGCACCACGACCGCCCGGCTGGGCGCGGAGGAACTGGGCGTCGACGAGCCGGGTGCCAACGGATCCGGTACGGACGGTCGCCTGTCGGCCGCCGTACTGGCCCCGGCGCACGGGCGGCCGCTGGTGCTGGTGGTACGTGACCTGCACCGGCACCGGTGGATGTCGGTGGCGGTACGCCGGATCCTGGCGGGTCGTCCCGACGCGGTGGTGGTGGAGATCGGCGTGCCGGAGACCGTGGTCGGCCAGGTGCACCTGGCGACCTACGGTGCGTCCTGGGTCGCCGGCCGGGCCGCCGCCGAGGTGCTCACCGGTCGGGCCACCGCAGACGTGGGCGCCGCGTCGCGCTGAGCCGTCCCTGCCGCCGAGGTGCTCACCGGTCGGGCCACCGCAGACGTGGGCGCCGCGTCGCGTTGTGCCGTCCTGACCGGAACCGACGGCGTCGTCGCCCGCCGGGTGGCCGACCGGGCACCCGTCCGGCGCGCCACGCCGGACGGGTGGGGCTGGGCACCGGGAATGCGGGGGTCACCATGGGTGCCCCCACGTGTACGCCGAGTCGCGGTATCGTCCTCCGGTGACCCCTCGCTGGCAGCGGGCCCCCCTCACGCCGTCCTGGATCCGGTGGCTACCCTGCGCCTTCGTCTACCTCACCATCGTGCCTGGTCAGTCCCGGTTCCGGCGCTCGATGTGGTCCGGCGTCGTGCCCTGGGACGAATCCGCCTGGTGTGATCCCGGCAGCGTGGACGAGTGGGTTGCCCGTGCCCAGCGTCGGCACGCCGGCCGCGACCCGGAACACGCCGAGTTGCACGCCCGCGAGCACTACGCCTGGATGGTCAAGGTCCGGGCCACCCGGATCGAACTGTTCGCCGAGATGTGCCGCCGCAACGACCTGCCCGTTCCGCACACCGTGGGGGAACTGCTGTTCTGCCTCGCCGGACTCGGGCTGTTCGAGCTGACCGAGGAGGGTGACGACGACGATCCGTGGGTGCTGCCCCGACTCGACCGCGACCCGCTGGAGGTGCTGCCGCTGTCGGCGGAGGAGCGGGAGCTGGAGATCCGGGCGCAGCGGGACGACCAGGCGGTCCTGGTGGCGATCGCGATCCGTCGCCTCGCCGCCCGGACCCGTCGCCGATGGCGTCGCCGGGTGGTCACCACCAGTCTGCGGAGTCTCGCCGGTACCGCCGGGGTGACCGAGGAACAGGCCCGGCGTTCCCTCGCCGACCTGGGCGAGATCGCGGCCCTGGGGGTGGCGCCCGGCCGGGGCGAGCAGACCCTGCGGCTGACCGTGCCCTGGCCCGACTTCCGGCTCCGCTTCCCGTTCGCCGAACTGCCCGCCCCGGAACACGCGATCTGACCGGGTCCGGCACCGACGATCCGTGCCGGCGCGGCGGCTGAGCTGCCACGGCACGTGGACCGGACCCCGACACCGGTCGGTGACGTCAGGGGACGAGCCGCAGGACCCGGTCGTCGCCGTCGCGAGGATCGCCGCGTCCGTCCCGATTGGAGGTGAGCACCCACACCGAACCGTCCGGCGCGGCGGCGACGTGCCGGAGCCGGCCGTACTCCCCGGTCAGCAGTGCCTCCGGGTGCTGCCCGTCGAGCCCGATCCGGTAGAGCCGCTGGCCGCGTAGACAGGCCAGCCAGGCCCGGTCGCCGACCAGCGCCAGGCCGCTCGGCGACGCCTCGTCGGTGGCCCAGGTGGCCAGCGGTGCGACGAACCGGTCGTCGGAGGAATCGCCCTCCACCACCGGCCAGCCGTAGTTGCCGCCGGCGGTGATCCGGTTGAGTTCGTCGTAGTGGTTCTGCCCGAACTCGGCGGCGTACAGGGTGCCGTCGGCGGCCCAGCCGAGGCCCTGCACGTTGCGGTGACCGTAGCTGTAGACCAGCGAGCCGGGGAACGGGTTGCCGGGGGCCGGCTGTCCGTCCGGGGTCATCCGCAGGATCTTGCCGGCCAGACCGGTCCGGTCCTGGGACGCGTCCCGGTCGCCGGCGTCACCGGTTCCGGCGTAGAGCAGACCGTCCGGTCCGAAGCCGATCCGGCCGCCGTTGTGCGTGCGGGAGCCCCGGGGGATGCCGGTCAGCACCGGCTGCGGCGTTTCACCGAGGCGCAGCCGGGCGATCCGGTTGTCCTGGGCAGCGGTGTAGTAGACGTAGATCCAGCCGTTCCGGGCGTGGTCCGGGGAGACCGCGATGCCGAGCAGCCCACCCTCGCCCTCGGGAGTCGCCTCGTCGATCCGGGCCACCTCGGTCGCCGTGTGGCGGCCCGTCGAGTCGGCGGCGATCCGCAGGATCCGTCGGCTGTCCCGTTCGGTCACCAGGGCGGACCCGTCCGGCAGGAAGGCCAGCCCCCAGGGGGCCTCCAGACCGTCGACGACGGTCTCCACACCCTCGGCGCGGACCCGTGGCGGGTCCGAGACCGACGGGTCGGCGAACCAACCCCGCCACAGTCCGACGCCGACCACCGCGGCCCCGACCGCGACCACCGCGACCACCGCCGTCACCACTCGACCCGTCCGGCCCGTCGTGCGCACTCCCGGCTCCGCCACGGGTACGACGGTAGCCGGTGCGCGGCGTCGCGGCGGGCCGGCGGGCGGTTCAGCCTTCGGTGACCACCGATTTGTACTCCGGGTGTCGTTCGATGAAGCGGAGCAGGAACGGGCAGGTGACCCGGACCCGGTCGCCCCGCTCGCGGAGCTGGTCCAGGGTGCCCCGGGCCAGCGCGCTGCCGACCCCCTTGCCCTCGTACTGCGGGTCGACCTCGGTGTGCACGAGGACGATGGTCCCGGACTCGACACGGTAGCCGACGAAGCCGGCCAGGCCCTCGTCCAGCAGGATCTCGAAGCGGCGTTCGGCGGGATTGTCTTGGACCAGTGCGTTCACCGGATCGATTCTTCCCTTCCCAGCCCGGTTCCGTCGGTGACGCCGGTCACGGTCAGCCGGTCGAGTTCGGCCAGCAACCGGTCGACCTCCTCGACGGTGTTGTAGTGGTAGACGCTGGCCCGGACCGCCCCGCCACTGTTTCGCAGACCGAGGGCCGTGAAGTACTCGTACGCGTAGTAGTCGCCGGACGAGAGGCAGATGCCGGATTCGCCGAGCGCGGCGGCGGTGTCGGCCGGGGTGTGTCCGGCCACCCGGAACGAGACCGTCGGGCAGCGATGCCGGGGCGCGCCGTACACGGTGATGCCGGGCAGCGCGGTCAGTCCGGCGAGCAGCCGGGCGAAGAGCTGGTCCTCGTGGGCCCGGGCGGCGGCGAGTCCGGCCCGCAGGCGGGTCCGCCGGTCGCCGGTCGCGGCCGGGTCGAGACCCGCGAGGTGGTCGACGGCGGCCCGGACACCGGCGAGCAGCGGCCAGCTCGGGGTGCCGAACTCGAACCGCTGCGGCGGCTGGTCGGGGGAGGGCAGCAGCTTGGCGGGGTGCAGTCCGGCCCACCGGGTCGGGTGGGCGACCACGGCCGCCACGTGCGGACCGGACCACTTGTAGGCACTGGTCACGTAGAAGTCGGCGCCGAGCGCGGCGACGTCGGTGGGGCCGTGCGGGGTGGCGTGCACGCCGTCGACGTACACCAGGGCGCCGGCCTCGTGCGCGATCGCGGCGACCCGGTCCACCTCCGGGACGGTGCCGATGGCGTTGCTGGCGGCGGTGAGCGCGACCAGTCGGGTACGCGGGCCGACGAGGTCGGCGTACTGCGCGGTCGGCAGTTCGCCGGTCTCCCGGTCGAACTCGGCCCAGCGGACGACCGCGCCGGTCGCCTCGGCCGCCTGCACCCAGGGCCGGACGTTGGAGTCGTGGTCGAGTCGGGAGACCACCACCTCGTCGCCCGGTCGCCACTGTCGACTCAGCGTCCGGGCCACCGTGTACGTCAACGCGGTGGCGCTCGGCCCGAACACCACACCGTCCGGGGTCCCCCCGACCAGGTCGGCGACCGCCTGGCGGGCCGCCGCGACCAGGTCGCCGGAGCGTCGTCCGGGAACGTGGGCGCTGTTCAGGTTGGCCACCGCGGTCCGCATCGTCCCGGCGACGGCCTCGGTGACGGAAGCGGCGACCTGGGTACCGCCGGCTCCGTCGAAGTGCGTGTATCCCTCGTCCAGCGCGGGGTAGGCGGCCCGGACCCGGTTGATGTCGAACGGCATGCCGGGCACCCTAGCGGTCCGACCGGCGGGCGCGGCCCGGTGGTCGTCTGGATCACCTTGGGTACCCTTGGTGGGGTGACGAATCCTCCCCAGTACCGCCACATCACCCCCGTCCGTCGTGTTGCCGGCCTGTTCGCCGGGTTGGTTCTCGGCGCGGCTCTGCTGGCCGGCTGCAGTTCCGACGGTGCCAGCACCGACTGCGGGCTGGACGCCTGCACGGTCACCTTCAAGCAGGGCGTCGACGCGCAGGCCAGCTTCCTCGGCGTCGAGGCGAAGCTGATCGGCGTGGACGGCGACAAGGTGACCATCGAGGTCGCCGGCGAGCAGTTGACCCTCACCGTCGGCCAGCAGGCGACCGAGGTCGGCGGCATGTACGCCACCGTGCAGAGCGCTGACGCCGACGAGGTGGTGGTCCGGATCGGGCGCAACGCCGGCTGATCCGGGATCGTGGGCGGGCGGCGCCGGGTGCCGGGTGCGTCCCGGACGTTTGGAAATCTTCGCGACCGGTCATTTGACTGGCCATGTCAGCGACCCAGACCGTGCATGCCGGCGCCGACCGCGCCGCCCACAGCAAAGCACTCGAAGTCCTCGCCCGGGTCGGGTTCGTCGGCTACGGGCTCGTCCACCTCCTCTTCGCCTGGCTGGCCCTGCAGATCGCGTTCGGTCGGCCGTCCGACGACGGCGACCAGTCGGGTGCGTTGCGCACCCTCGCCGCCCAGCCGTTGGGCAGGTTCCTGGTCGGTGCGATCGGGATCGGACTGCTCGCGATGGCCATCTGGCAGGCGCTCGAGGCGGCCATCGGTCACCGGGAATACCGGGGTCGTGAGCGGATGGTGGAGCGCCTCACCTCTGTCGGCCGCACCGTCGTCTACTTCTACTTCGCCTGGACCGCGTTCCAGGTGCTGCGGCACGCCAATTCGTCCAGTGCGGACAAGCAGCAGGCGCTCACCGAGAAGCTGATGGAGTCCGGCGGTGGCCGGGCGCTGGTCGGGCTGATCGGTCTCGGGCTGGCCGCGCTCGGCGTCGGCCTGGTCTGGTACGGCGCGGTCAAGAAGTTCGAGCGGCATCTGCGTACCGGACAGATGGACCACCGGATGCGGGTGCTGGCCCGCCGGCTCGGTGTCGCCGGCTACGTCGCGAAGGGTGTCGCGTACGGCATCGCCGGTGTGCTGGTGGTGACCGCCGCGCTGAACTACGACCCGGACCGGGCCCGGGGGCTGGACGCCGCCCTGCACACGCTCCGTGAGCAGTCCTACGGCGGCTTCCTGCTCACCCTGGTGGCGCTCGGCATCGCCGCCTTCGCCGGATTCTGTGTGGTGCAGGCGAGGTACCGGAAGGTCTGAGCTCGCCTCGACATATCGGGCTAACTGGGGCATCCTACATTCTTTACTTGAATCCCCAGTACGGTCCGTCACGGCACCGGGCCGGTCGTCCCCACGGGACGGCCGGCCCGCTGCCGGGGAAGGAAGATCTTGGAGAGCTACCTCTGGACGATCGTCATCGCGCTCGGCGCGGCGGCGGTCGCGCTCGTCGTGGTGGAACTGGTCCACCGGATCGTGCGCCGGCTCGGCCGGCGTTCCGTACTGCTCGCCGAGTTGTCGGAGCACTCGCACCGCCCGTTCCAGGTGGCGGCGACCGTGGTCGCGGTGAACTTCGGCATCCGGTTCAGCACCGGCTACGGCGTCGGCACGCACTGGCGACAGACCCTGCTGCACCTGCTCGTCCTGGCCGTCATCGCGACCATCGCCTGGCTGGTCGCCTCCCTGCTGCTGGTCACCGAGGACACCGCGCTGGCCCGGTTCCGGATCGACGTACCGGACAACCGGCAGGCGCGCCGGATCCGGACCCAGATCGTGATGCTGCGCCGGATCACCATCGCGGTCACCGTGGTTCTCACCGTCGGCGTGATGCTGATGACCTTCCCCGAGGTCCGGGGAGTCGGGGCGAGCGTGCTCGCCTCGGCCGGGGTGATCGGCGCGATCGCCGCGCTGGCCGCGCAGAGCGTGCTCGGCAACGTCTTCGCCGGGGTGCAACTCGCCTTCAGCGACGCGGTCCGGCTCGACGACGTGGTGGTGGTCGAGGGGGAGTGGGGTCGGATCGAGGAGCTGACCCTGAGCTACGTCGTGGTGCAGATCTGGGACGACCGGCGGCTGATCCTGCCGACGTCGTACTTCACCACGAAACCGTTCCAGAACTGGACGCGTACCCAGGCCGCCGTGCTCGGCACCGCCGAGTTCGAGGTCGACTGGTCGGTGGACGTCCAGGCGATGCGGGAGGAGCTGCGTCGACTGGTCGAGGGGACCGAGTTGTGGGACGGGCGGACCTGCGTACTGCAGGTGACCGACGCGGTCGGCGGGATGGTCCGGCTCCGGGCCCTGGTGAGCGCGGGTGACGCACCGAGGCTCTGGGACCTGCGCTGTCTGGTCCGGGAGCATCTGGTCGGCTGGCTTCGCGACCAGCGGCCGACCGCGCTGCCCCGGCTGCGTACCGAGGTCGGCGACGCCTCGGGTCGGCTGCCCTGGCAGTGGGCCCCGCCATCGGCCCCCACCCCGGGACCGTCCGGGGGCCAGCCCGCCGGACGGCGTACGACCGCGCACGAGCCACCGGACGACGCCCGCCTCTTCGGTGGCGACGACGACGGCGAGGCGCGCAGCAGCGCCTTTCTCGGACCGGACGAACCGGCGGAGGCGCCGCCGCGGTGACCCCCGGTCTGCCGGGCTGACCCGGCCGCTCGGGTCCCGGCCCGCGCGGTTCCCCCGGCGGGCCCACGACCCCGGATGAGCTCCCGACCTGCGCGATCGGCCGTCATCGGGCCGGCCGGTGGCGGACACTAACGGCAACGGAACTCCGACGGCGGGGCGGTGTCCGACCCGAACCCGTGGACCCGGCGCTTGTCGGGCTGACGGGTGCGGTGCCGGTACGGCCGGTCCGGGTGCGGACATCAGGATTGAACGGCGGGCGACCGGGGCATACACCCCAGGGACCGGAAGAGGAGGACAGCATGGCTGATGTCGTACGTGATTCCGCCCGACCGGTCGCGGAGCAGTCCACCGCGGAGCTGGTGCAGCGCGCGACCGAACAGCTGTCGCGGCTGGTCCGCGACGAGTTGGCGTTGGCCCGCATCGAGCTCGCCGAGAAGGGCCGGCAGGCCGGGATCGGGGCGGGGCTGTTCGGTGGGGCCGGCGTGCTGGCCCTCTGCGGCCTCGGCGTGCTCGCCGCCGCCGCGGTCCTGGCACTGGCGCTGGTGCTCCCCGGCTGGGCGGCGGCATTGGTGGTGGCGGGAGCACTGTTTCTCGTCGCCGGCATGGTCGCCCTGACCGGCCGGCGTCGGATGCGTCGGGCGGTGCCGCCGGTGCCGATGGCGACCGCCGACAGCCTCCGTGCCGACGTGCGGACGGTGGCGTCCGCGGTCCGGGACAGGGGACAGGCATGAACCGCAGCAACGGTACGGGCAATCCCGAGGCGCTCCGCGCCGAGATCCGGCAGACCCGGGCCGAACTCGGCCAGACGGTGCAGGCGCTGGCGGCCAAGGCGGACGTGAAGGCGCGGATCAAGGGATCGGCGGCGCAGACCCGGGAGCGGATGCGGCAGCGGGCCGGGCAGACGACGGCCACCGTCCGGAGCTCGGTGCACGACGCGGGGTCGGTGGCGCTGCGTCACCCGGTGCCCTGGGTGGTGGCCGCCGCCGGGGCGCTGGCCCTGGCGGCGTTGCTCCTGGTGGCCCGGGCGAGACGTGGATGACGTGCCCGGACACCGACGACAAACCCGGTCGGGCGGCGGGCGGCGCGGATCCGGCGTCGCCCCGCGCGGCGTGCCGACCGGTGCGCAACGGCCACGACGATGCGGATGACGCGAGGGACGTGCGGGCTGCCGTGCGGGACCCGAGGGAGGCGCGGATGAGCAGGACGGTCAGCAAGGTGGCCTACCGGCCGGTGGGCATCCTGCTGGGCATGGCCGCCGGGGTGGCGGCCGGTGCCGTGTTCCGACAGGTGTGGAAGGTCGCGTCCGGCGACGGTGACGCCCCGGACGCCACGGACGAGCACCGGGGCTGGGGCGAGATCCTCGCCGCGGCGGCGCTGCAGGGCGCGATCTTCGCGGTGGTCCGGGCCGCGGTGGACCGGGGCGGCGCGATGGGCGTCCGCCGGTTCACCGGTCGCTGGCCCGACTGACCGGCGGGTCGTGAGTACGCTTCGGCTATGCGACGATCCCTCGCGCTCGCCGGGGCGCTGTCCCTGTTGTTGGCCCTTTCCGCCGCCTGCACCGGGGACCGGGCGGAGGCGCCGGGCGGTGCCGCGGAGTCGGGCCCGGCGTCCCTGCCGGAGGCCGACGGGCTGCTGAGGACCGCGGCGGACGAGCTGCGGTCCGTGCGGAGCGCCCGGTTCGCCGTCACCACCGACGGGTCGGCCACCCTCCTCGACATCCGCTCCGCCGAGGGCGTGATCACCGCCGAGGGTGAGGCCGAGGGCACCGCCCGCCTCAGCCAGGCCGGCGAGCCGCTGCGGCTGTCGTTCGTGGTCAAGGGCGAGAGCCTGTACGTCAACGGCCTCACCGACGGCTGGCAACGGCTGCCGCTGTCGGTCGCCGCCACCATCTACGACCCCTCCGCGTTGCTCTCCGCCGATCGGGGCATCGCGAATCTGGTGGCCACGGCCAGCGGCAGTACCGAGGCCCGGGAGAGTGTCGACGGCGTGCCGGCCTACCGGATCCGTGGCACTCTGCCCGGTGCCGCCCTCAGCACGCTCGCGCCCGGAGTCGACGGCGACGTCGTCGGTACGCTCTGGATCGGCGTCGACCGGCCGCTGCTGCACCGGGTCACGTTCCCGGTGCCGGGCGGGTCCGGGACGGTCACGGTGACCTTTTCGGACTACGACGCCCCGGTCACCATCCGTACCCCCCGGTAGGCTTCGCACGTCGTCCCGGCACGACCACCCGCACCCCCGCGCGACTCCGGTCCGGGTGGTACGCCGTGCCGTCCGTCGATGGGCCGGGGGGACGAACGACGGTCTCCTCAGGTCACATGTCGGAGAATTTCGTCGGCTAGGCTATGCGAAGTTTTTGCGTACGTGGTTTGCTGTTCCACGCTGTTGAGACAGTGTGGGTCGAGGGAAGTCCTCCTTCACGGGGGCCGACTCAAGACGCCGCTGCTCGAAAACGGCCAACCGGCCGCACGGCGTGCTCGGCCGCCAGTTTTAGAAGGAGATACACATGGCGCAGGGAACCGTGAAGTGGTTCAACGCAGACAAGGGCTTCGGCTTCATCACCGTCGACGGCGGGGGTGCTGACGTGTTCGTCCACTTCTCGGCCATCCAGACCAGCGGCTACCGCACGCTGGAGGAGAACCAGCGGGTGGAGTTCGAGATCGCTCAGGGCCAGAAGGGGCCGCAGGCGGAGCAGGTTCGCCCCCTCTGATCCCGTGACGGCCGGTGCCCCGGCCTAGGATGACGATTCATACGGATCCACGTCGAGCCCCGCTGCCGCGGGGCTCGACGCGTATCCGGGCCCTGGGGGCGCCGGGCGCGGTGCTGGCCGGGCGTGCGTCACAGACCACGGATCCGTCGCTCCGGCGTCGGAGGTCCCGCCGCTCCACTCAGGACGGTGAGCCACCGGCCCGGGCGCGCAGACCGACCCGGAGCAGGACCACGCCGGCGAGGACCAGCAGCGGTCCGACGACCGCCAGGACCAGTTCGCCGCTCAACACGCTGCCGTCCAGCCGGCCCAACCCCTGCAGGGTCCAGAGCGCACCGACGACGATCGCGAGCAGCCCCAGCGTGAGCGGCAACCAGCCCCGCATCGTCGTCTCGTCCGCGGCCGGGGGGTGCCCGGCCTCATCCGGCGTGCTCACCAGCGGTGGTGTACCTGGGGGCGGATCAGCTCGTCGTAGACGGTCGCCACCGTCTTCGCCGCCTCGGCCGTCAGTGGCGTCAGATCGGCGGCGGCCACGTTCGCCCGGGCCTGGTCGGCGGTGCGGGCGCCGGGGATCACCACCGTGACGCCGGCCTGGTCGAGGATCCAACGGAGGGCGAACTGCGCCATCGTGGCACCGTCCGGGACCAGTGGGAGCAGCCGGCGTACGGCGTCCAGCCCGGTCTGGTAGTCCACTCCGGAGAACGTCTCCCCGACGTCGAACGCCGCACCGTGCCGGTTGTAGTTGCGGTGGTCGTCACCGCCGAAGGTGGTGTGCTCGTCGTACCGGCCGGAGAGCAGGCCGCTGGCCAGCGGGACCCGCGCGATGATGCCGACCCCGGCGGCGGAGGCGGCCGGCAGCACCCGCTCGAGCGGCTTGTGACGCAGCGCGTTGAGGATGATCTGCACGCTGGCCACCCCGGGCCGGGCGATCGCGGCGAGCGCCTCGTCGCAGGTCTCCACGCTGACCCCGTACGCACTGATCCGCTCCTCGGCGACCAGGGTGTCCAGGGCGTCGAAGACGGCGTCGGTGTGGAACACCGGGGTGGGCGGACAGTGCAACTGCACCAGGTCGAGGACATCGACGCCGAGGTTGGCCCGGGACCGGTCGGTCCAGGCCCGGAAGTTCTCCAGCACGTACGCCTCGGGGGTCTGCGGCACCCGGCGGCCCATCTTGGTCGCCACGGTGAGCCCGGCGTCGGGGCGCTGGCGCAGGAACCGGCCGATCAGCTGCTCGCTGCGTCCGTCGCCGTAGACGTCGGCGGTGTCCAGGAAGGTGACGCCGCCGTCGACGGCGGCGCCCAGGATGGCCAGGGCCTCGGACTCGCTGACCTGGCCCCAGTCGGCGCCGAGCTGCCAGGCGCCGAGTCCGATCACGCCGACCCGACGGTCCAGGCGCGCAAAGTTGCGTTGTTCCACGGCGGGAAGCCTATCCCGGGGTGGTGGCGGACCGTCCGGGGCCGGAAGGCGTACGCTTCACAAGACGTACGTACGGTTTGGAGGACGTCATGTGGGATCCGACCAGTTATCTCCGGTACGGCGACGAACGCTCGCGACCGTTCCACGACCTGCTCGCCCGGATCGGGGCGGAACGGCCGCGTACCGTCGTCGACCTCGGCTGCGGCCCCGGCAACCTGACCCTGAGCCTGGCGGACCGCTGGCCCGGTGCGCGGATCCTCGGCCTGGACTCGGCACCCGAGATGGTCGACGCCGCCGTCAGCCGCGAGCGGCCGGGTACGGCCGGCCGGGTGGAGTTCGCCGTGGCCGACGTGCGGGACTGGTCCCCCGGACCCGACGTCGACGTGGTGGTCTGCAACGCGGTGCTGCAATGGGTCCCCGGCCACCGGGCGCTGCTGCGGCGCTGGGCCCGGGAACTACCCGCCGGCGCCTGGCTCGCGGTCCAGGTCCCCGGCAACTTCGACGCCCTCTCGCACCGCACGCTGCGCGCCCTCGCCGCGCAACCGCGATGGCGCGCCGTGGTCGCCCCGGTGCTGCGCGACGGCCCCGCCGCCGGGCCCGGCCCCGACGCGCCCCACTCCGCCGGGCCGGTCTCCGACCCGGAGGAGTACGCCACCCTGCTGACCGACGCGAACTGCCAGGTCGACGCCTGGGAGACTAGCTACGTGCACCTGCTGCCGGCCCGCGACGACGCCGCACATCCGGTACTGAGCTGGATGGAGGGAACCGCGCTACGGCCGGTCCGGGCCGTCCTCGACGACACCGGCTGGGCCGAGTTCCGCGACGCGCTCGGCGAACGGCTCGCGGCGGCGTACCCGGTCCGACACGGGTTGGTGTACTTCCCGTTCCGCCGTATCTTCTTCGTCGCCCGTACCGGCGCCCGATCCTAGGGAGAGATCTCCGTGACCGACCTGTCGGCCTTCATCGCCGGACTGCCCAAGGCCGAACTGCACGTCCACCACGTCGGTTCCGCGTTGCCGCGGATCGTGGCGGAACTCGCCACCCGGCACGAGGGCCGGACCCGGGTGCCCGCCGACCCGGACGCCCTCGCCGGCTACTTCGAGTTCCGGGACTTCGCCCACTTCGTCGAGATCTACCTCAGCGTCGTCGACCTGATCCGTGACCCGGAGGACGTCCGCCTGCTGACCTTCGAGGTGGCCCGCGAACTGGCCCGGCAGCAGGTCCGGTACGCCGAGGTGACCGTGACGCCGTACTCGCACGTGCACCGGGGGATCCCGGCACCGGCGTTCTGCGAGGCGATCGAGGACGCCCGGATCGCCGCCGAGGCGGAACTCGGCGTGGTACTGCGCTGGTGCTTCGACATCCCCGGCGAGGCGGGACTGCCGGCGGCCGAGGAGACCCTGCGGATCGCCCTCGACGAGCGACCGGACGGGCTGATCAGCTTCGGGCTGGGCGGCCCCGAGATCGGCGTACCCCGGCCGCAGTTCAAGCCGTACTTCGACCAGGCGCGGGCGGCCGGCCTGCGCTCCGTACCGCACGCCGGCGAGACCACCGGCCCGGAGACGATCTGGGACGCGCTGCGGGAACTCGGCGCGGAGCGGATCGGGCACGGCATCTCCGCGGCCCGCGACCCGCAACTGCTCCGGCACCTCGCCGAGCGGCAGATTCCGGTGGAGGTCTGCCCCACCTCGAACGTCCGGACCCGCGCGGTGGCCGCCATCGAGGAGCACCCGCTGCCCCGGCTCGTCGAGGCCGGCCTGCTGGTGACCGTCAACTCCGACGACCCGCCGATGTTCGGCACCACACTCAACGACGAGTACGCGGTCGCCGCCCGACTGCTCCACCTGGACCCCGCCGGGCTGGCCGGACTGGCCCGCAACGCGGTCACGGCGTCGTTCCTGCCGAACCCGGAGAAGGCGAAGCTGACCGCCGAGATCGACGCCTACCTCGCCTCGGCCTGACGGCCGGCCCCCGCCCTGGGGCGTTAGGAAGGGCCCCTTCCTATACAGAAAGCGATAGGAAGGGGCCCTTCCTTGCAGACAGGCTGGCCCGGCGCGGGGTGCTGCGGGCGGCCGCGCCGGGCCAGCGATCAGGGGGGCAACGCTGCCCGTGGCGGCGTTCGGTGCACGACGCCGCCGGTGTGACGGTGATCGCGCGCGGCGGGAACCTGGTGTGGGGGACCGTGTTCCCGCCGCGCGCGTGACTCCCCGGGCCGGGGTTGGGGCGTACATCTGTCGGTTGTGGCCCGGTGGAGCGGGATGGGATCGCCTTTGATGTTGCCAGCGGACGTGACCGGGTGGTCCGTCGTTAAGTCAGTCCTAAGGAAGACTTGCGGCGAACCAGAACTTCTCTCGGCTCAGCTGTCGGAGCCCTGGCGGCCCCAGCGGCGGCGGGTACCGGAGTCGCGTTCCCGGGCGAGCCGCCCGACCAGCCCGAAACGGCTCATCTGACGGGGAGCCGCGTCCGGGTCGGCCAGCAGCATCACCACGCTGGCGCCACCGAGCCGGGCCCGGTCGATGCTGACCGAACCCCGGGCCTGCTGGGCCACCCGCCGGGCGATGTCCAGCCCGAGCCCGGTGGAGCCCTGGTCGCTGGCACCCCGGCGCAACGCCCGGTCCGGGTCGGCGATGCCCGGTCCGGCGTCGTCGACCCGGATCGCGATGTAGCCGTCCCGACGGGAGACCGCGACCTCGAACGCCGTGCCCTGCGGGGTGTACCGGAACACGTTGCCCAGCACCGCGTCCAGCGCCGCCGCCAGCTCGGCCCGGGGGACCGGGACCGGGATCCGGGTGTGTGCGCCGATCACCCGGTGGGTGCGGTTCTGGTCGCCGGCGAGCGCGGACCAGAACACCATCCGGTCCCGGACCACCTCGCTGGCGTCGCAGTCGCCCGGCGCTGCCTCCTGGGTGATCGTCTTGCGGGTCGTGTTGATCAGTACGTCGATCTCGCCCTCCAGCGTCACGATCGCCTGCCGGATCCGCCGGATGGTCCGGCGGCGGTCGAGTTCGGCGGCGCTGAACGAGCCGACACTGGTGTCGTCGGAGTCCAGCGCGTCGGCGTCGAGGCGCAGCACGGTCAGCGGGGTACGCAGCCGGTGGGACAGGTCGGCGACGAGTTCCCGTTCGTCGGTGCGGGAGACGACCAGCCGGTCGGCCATCCGGTTGAAGGCGTACCCGGCCTCGGCCAGTTCCCGGGGACCGCTGGGTTGGATCCGCACCCCGAGATCGCCGTCGCCGACCGCGAGCGCGGCCTGGACCAGCCCCCGGGCCGAGGCGACCGCCCGGGCGGCCAGCCGGTCCACCACGATCACCGAGGCCACCACCAGCCCGATCGCGACCAGGATCAGGATCAGCCAGGTGCCACCCGTCCCCGCGGTCAGCGCCGCGTCGGCGACGAAGACCTCGACGACCAGGACCCGGCCGGCGACCGGCACCGGCTCCAGCCGGACCACTCCGCCCGGCACGTCGGCGACGACCGGGGTGCCCTCCCGGACGGCCCGGTCGACGTCGGTCGCCGCCGCGCGCGGGTTGCCCCCACTGGCGAGGCCGTGCACGACGGGTGGGGCCGCGGCGTTGGCGCCGGCGGTGTCGATCACCTGCCGTACCGCCGCCGGGTCGGCGCTGACCGACAACGCGCCCCGGACCAGCGCGCTGCGCCGGGCCGCGTCGCCGAGCGCCTCCTCCCGGGCGTCGCGCTGCAACGCCGTGCCGAGCGGGATCAGGAACGCGAGTGCGACGATGGTGGTCATCCCGGCGCCGAGGTACGCCAGGGCGAGCCTCAGTCCGGTACCACCAACCGGAACCCGACCCCCCGCACGGTGCGCAGGTAGCGCGGCTTCGCCGCGGACTCGCCCATTTTGCGGCGGAGCCAGTACAGGTGCACGTCGATGGTCTGATCCTCGCCGACCGATGGCTGCCGCCATACCTCCTCCAACAGTTCCCGGCGGGACACGACGCGGCCGGGTCGGGCCGCGAGGTAGGCCAGCAGGTCGAATTCCTTACGGGTCAGGGCCAGCGGGACCCCGTCCAGGTGGGCGCTGCGTTCACCGACGTCGACCCGGAGCCCGCCGACCGCGTGCACCGCCGGTTCCACCGTCCGACTGGCCCGGCCGACCCGGCGCAGCACGGTGGTGATCCGGGCGTCGAGGTGGGCGCCGGTGAAGGGCTTGACCATGTAGTCGTCGGCTCCGGCGCGCAGCAGCCGGACGATCGCCTGCTCGTCGTCGCGGGCGGTGGCGATGATGATCGGCACGTCGGTGATGCCGCGCAGCATGCGCAGCGCGTCGGCGCCGTCCAGGTCGGGCAGCCCGAGATCGAGGACAACCAGGTCGGGGGTCTGGGCGGCTACCCGGCGCAGGGCATCGAGCGCCGTGCCGACCGCGTGCACCGCGTGCCCGCGGTCGGCCAGGGAGCGCAGCATCGCTCCGCGTACGACATGGTCGTCTTCGACCAAAAGCACCGTGGCCACCTGATGACCGTACTGCCCATGGCAAGTCGGGTGAATCGGTGGCCGGCGCGGCGGACGGTACCGGTGCCGGCCCGCCCGGAGCGGGTTCCCGGACCGGCCCGGGACCGGCTGTCGATCCGGGTCAGCCCACGCCGCAGGGCTGGCCGTTGACGGTGACGTCGGTGGGTGGTGGGTTGACACCGGTGTGGGTGCCGCTGAACCCGATCCCGACCGAGGCGCCGACGGCGAGGTTCCCGTTCCAGGTCTCGTTGGTCGCGGTCACCGTCGTACCGGACTGGGCCCACCGCGCCGACCAGCCCTGGACCATCCGCTGACCGGTCGACGGGAAGGTGAAGGCCAGCGTCCAGCCGGTCAGCGCGGTCGGGCCGGTGTTGCGGATCGTCACGTTCGTGGTGAAGCCGGGGTCCCACTGGTCGACCCGGAAGGTGACCTGGCACGCCGAGCCGCCGGACCCGCCGGTCGTGGTGACGCTCACCGCCGTCGAGGGCGCCGAGGTGTTGCCGGCGGCGTCGACCGCGACCACCTGGAACTGGTACGTCGTTCCGGCGCTCAGCCCGGTGACCTGGTACGTCGTCCCGGTGGCGGTGCCGAGCAGGGTCTGGGTGCCCCCGCTGGTCCGGTACACCCGGTAGCCGGTGACGCCGACGTTGTCGGTGGCGGCCGGCCAGCTCAGCGTGGTGCCGGCGGCGGTGGTGCCGGTGGCGACCGGGGTACCCGGGCTGGTCGGCGCGCTGGCGTCGACCGGCGGTTCCGGATCCGGGTCGGGGTCGGTGCGGTAGCCGAGCCCGAAGCCGTACGGGAAGAGCGGGGTCTTGCCGTCGCCGTCGTTGACCGGCTGCTGGCTCGCGCTCGTCATCCAGCTCACCGGCAGCCGGCCGGTCGGGGAGTACCCGCCGAAGAGCACGTCGGCGACGCCGGCTCCCTCGGTGCCGGGCAGCCAGGACGCGAGCAGGGCGGCCCAGTCCGGGAGTTGGTCCGCGACGTCCAGCGGCCGGCCGGAGACCAGGACGACGATCACCGGTACCCCGGCGGCGCGCAGGGTGTTCAGGGAGTTCAGGTCGGTGCTGTCCAGGCCCATCCCGCTCGGCCGGTCACCCCGGCCCTCGGCGTACGGCGTCTCGCCGATCACCGCGACCGCCGCCCGGTACGAACTGTTGATCCCGCTGCCGTTGCTGCTGTAGGTGACCGTGGTCGACGGCGCGACCGCGTTCCGGATGCCCTGCAGGATCGAGGTGCCCGGGGTGATCGCCCCGCTGCCGCCCTGCCAGGAGACGGTCCAGCCGCCGCTGGCGTACCCGATGTTGTCGGCGCTCTTCCCGGCCACGAAGATCCGGTTGTTCGCCGGGTCCAGCGGCAGGATGTCGCCGTCGTTCTTCAGCAGCACCTGCGACCGGGCCACCGCCTCCCGGGCTAGTGCCCGGTGTGCGGCGCTGCCCACGGTCGAGGTGAACGACCGGTCGGCCAGCGGCCGTTCGAAGAGCCCCAGTTCGAACTTCTTCGTCAGGATCCGCCGGTTGGCGTCGTCGATCCGGGCCTGGCTGACCCGTCCGGCCTGCACCTCGGCCCGCAGATGGGTGATGAACTGCCGCCAGCCGGTCGGTGCCATCACCATGTCGATGCCGGCGTTCACCGCCTGGCGTACCTCGGCGGCGGTGAAGCCGGTGGCGCCGTCGAGCTGGTCGATGCCGTTCCAGTCGGAGACCACAAAACCGTCGAAGCCGAGTTCGCCCTTGAGCACGTCGTTGATCAGGTACGCGTGGCCGTGCAGCTTCTGCCCGTTCCAACTGCTGTACGAGATCATCACCGAGCCGACGCCCCGGCGGACCGCCTCGGCGAACGGCGGCAGGTGGACGGCCCGCAGTTCGGCCTCGGAGAGTTGGGTGTTTCCCTGGTCGGTGCCGTTGGTGGTGCCGCCGTCGCCGAGGTAGTGCTTGGCGGTGGCCAGGATCGAGCCGGGTTCGGCCAGCGATCCGCCCTGCAGCCCGTCGACCACGGTGGTCATCGAGCTGACCAGGTCCGGCCGTTCCCCGAAGGACTCGTAGGAGCGGCCCCACCGGTCGTTGCGGACGACGCAGAGGCAGGGGGCGAAGGTCCAGTTGACGCCGGTGCCGGCGACCTCCTCGGCGGTGGCCCGGCCGATCCGGCGGACCAGTTCGGGATCGCGGGTGGCACCAAGCCCGATGTTGTGCGGGAAGATCGTCGCGCCGACCACGTTGTTGTGCCCGTGCACGGCGTCGGAGCCGTAGACCATCGGGATGCCCAGCGGGGTGGCCAGGGCGGCGTTCTGGAACCGGTCGTACATGTCGGCCCAGCTGGTGGGGGTGTTCGGGGTGGGCGCGGATCCGCCGCCGGAGAGCACCGAGCCGAGCCGGTAGGTGGTGATGTCGGCCGGGGTGACCGAGGCGCGTTCGCCCTGGGTCATCTGGCCGATCTTCTCGTCCAGGCTCATCCGGACGAGCAGGTCGTCGACCCGGTCCGGCACCGAACGGCCCGGATCCTGGTACGGCAGGGCGGCGGCGCCGGCGGGTGGTGCGGGTGCGCCGACCCCGACCAGGGTCAGCGCGGTGACGATCAGCAGCAGGCGGGGCAGGGCGGCGGCGGTTCGGGGGCGCACGGGACGTCCTCTCGGCGGGCGGATTCCGCACGGTCGGCGCCGCTCCCCGTCGTACGGGACCGCATCAATCGACAACTGTCGTTCGATCGGCTCGGCTCGACCCTATTCGGGAGCGCTCCCAGGGTCAACCGGGGCGTGCCGGCAGCCCGGCGTACACCCGGGGCTCGAATGCCGGCCACCCACCGCACCGCCGGCGTTCACCCGGACCCGGAACCATGTGCGGGTCTTCGCCCCGGACGTCCCGGGCCGCGCTGCCGCGTCGAGTCGAGGGAGTCACCCCGGACGATGGTCGGGACCATACGACGGCACCGCCGCTGGCTCCAGGCGGCCCTGGTCATCGCCCTGTTCGGGCAGCTCGCGGTCGGCCTGGTCACCGCCGCCCGGGAACAGTCGCCGACCGTCGACGAACCGGTCTACCTGGGGGCCGCGGTCAGCTATCTCCAGCACCACGACCTGCGGCTCAACCCGGAGCATCCACCACTGGCCAAACTGATCGTCGGCACCGGCCTGGCCTTCGCCGACGTACGTCTCGATCCGGCGTACCAGGGCAGCCAGTGGGAGGTCGGCCACCAGGTGCTGTACGGCCCGGGCAACGACGCGGACCGGGTGCTCTGGCTCGGCCGGCTCCCGATGATCGTGCTCACCCTGCTGTTCGGCCTGGTCGTGCTCGGCTTCGGCCGGGACCTCTTCGGCACCTGGGGCGGTGTGCTCGCGCTCGCCCTCTACGCGCTCTCCCCGGACGTCATCGCGCACGGCTCGCTGGCCACCAACGACGTACCGTTGGCCGGTTTCCTGCTGACCACCGTGTGGCTGCTCTGGCGGGCCCGCCGCCGACCCCGGCGCTACCTGCCGTTGGCCGGGCTGGCGTTCGGCTGCGCGCTGGCCACCAAGATGACCGCCCTGCCGCTCTTCCCGGTCGTGCTGCTGCTCGCCGCCGTGGCCGCCTGGACCGCGGCCCGTCCGACCACCGGCACCCCGGCCGACGCCACCGGTACCCCCGGCGACGGCCCCGACAGCGACGGCCCCGACAACGGCGGCCCCGGCCGGTGGTCGTGGTGGGACCGGCGGAGGATCCGTCCCGGGCTGGGTTACGCGCTCGGCGTCGGGCTGATCGCGCTGGCCACCGTCTGGCTCAGCTACCTGGTGATCGATCCGACCCTGGACTACCGGTCCGTCGCGATCTTCGACCCGGGGGTGAAGAAGCTCGCGGTGAGCCTGCTGCCCCTGCCGGAGCCGTACCGGGACGGGATGCTGCTCCAACTCGGCTACGAGAGCCGGAGCTTCAGCGGCTACCTGTTCGGCGAACGGTTCCAGGGCAACCTCTGGTACTACCTGCCGGTCGCTGTCCTGATCAAGACACCGCTGGGCATGATCGTCCTCTGGCTCGGCGCGGTCGCGGCGCTGCTCGCGGTCCGACGCCTCCGCCCGGTCGCGCTCTACCTGCTGCTGCCGCTCGGCATCCTGCTGCCGATCGCGATGACCGGGGCCCGCAGCTTCGGCTCCCGGTACGTCATCTGGCTGCCCGTTCTCCTCGCCGTGGCCGCCCCGGCGGTGCTGGCGCTGCGACGGCGCTGGGTCGTACCGGTGGCCCTGCTCCTGGTCGCCTCGGTCGCGGTCAGCTCGCTGCGGACGTACCCGTACTACCTGCCGTACGCCAACGAGGCGTTCGGCGGGCCGGCGAACTCGTACCGCCTGCTCAACGACTCGAACGTCGACTGGGGTCAGGACCTGCGTCGACTGGGGGTCCACCTCCGGGAGAACCGGCTCGCCGACGAACCGGTCTGGTTGATCTACAAGGGGCGCGGTGAGCCCGGCTACTACGGCATCCGGGCGGCCGATCCGTTGGCCGTGCCCCCGGAGCAGGTGCACGGGCTGCTGGCGATCTCCGCGATGCGGCTGTCGGCCTCCCGGGACGGCTTCGCGGAACTGGTCCGCGGACAGCCCCCGATCGCCCGGATCGGGCACACCATCTGGCTCTACCGCATCCCGTGACAGCCCCGCCGGCCGCCGTCGGCCCCGGCGGTGCTGCCACCACCGGAGCCGGAGCCGGTGCCGGGACTGTCGGGTCGGTCCCGGTCGGTCACCTCGCCGCTTCCGGCAGCTGCAGCACCCAGCGGTACGCCTGCACCATCCCGGTGTCGAAACCGGCCGCCGAACCCCAGAGGAAGAGCCGGAACCGCCGGTAGAGCGGCTCGCCCCAGCGCTTGGCGATGTCGTCCCGGGCGTCGTCCAGCCGGCGCGCCCACTCCCGGCAGGTCAGGTAGTAGTTGTGCCGGTCGTCGACCAGGCTGAGCAGCTCGAACGGGGAGTGCGCCACGTGCCGCAGGTACTGGTGCAGCAGCAGTGGGGCGGAGGCGCCGGGATAGATGTACCGCTTCATGAAGGTCGAGACGACGTGCTTGCGGCGCATCGCCAGCGCGTCGAGGTAGACCCGACCGCCGGGACGGAGCAGCTCGGCGTACTTGCGCAGGGTGGTCCGGTAGTCCGGCAGGTGCTCGGTGACCCCCATGTTGACGATCGCGTCGTACCGCTCGCCGGGGGAGTAGTTGAAAATGTGCTCCCGGACCACCCGTACCGGCAGCCGCTCGCGGTCGAAGAGGTCGACCAGGTAGCGCTCCGACTCCTTGGCCAGCGTCGTCGTGGTGACCTGGATGCCACGCCGGGCGGCGTGCTCGGCGAACGCCCCCCAACCGCCACCGACCTCCAGGACGTGGTCGCCCGGTCCGACCCCGATCGCCTCCAGCGCCAGGTCCATCTTCCGGGTCATCGCGTCCTCCAGCGGCTCGTCGTCCGAGGCGAACACGCCCTCGGTGTAACAACGGTGCCGTCGGTCGAGGAAGGTCAGGAAGAACTCCGAGTCCTCGTCGTAGTGGTGCGAGATCGACCGCCGGTCGTCCTCGCGCCGCCCGCGCAGCAGCGCCGGCACGAACCGGCCGAGGAAGGCGATCGGATGTCGGTCGGTGAAGAAGGCCCGCATCCGCAGCGCGGCGGCGAGGTCGCCGTCGACGTCCAGCGAGCCCTGCAGGTACGCCACCGCGACGGCGAACTGGTCGAGCGCGGCCAGCGCCTTCGCGCCACGCTCGTCCTTGATCACGATGGTGAACTGGGGGTCGCCGGTACCGACGGTGCGGGCCGGGCCACCGGGCGGGGCGACCGCGAACGGCACCCCGGGCTGGGCGGCGAAGAACGTCTCGTATCTGCGTTGCAGTGCGCTGATGGCGTCAACGGCGGTCACGGCGTCAATCTAACGCCGAGGTCACGGTGCTGGCAGGAAGAAAACGCAGGACCGATAGCATCTCCACAGCCGGAGAACCGGTGTAGTCCGATTCGTCCAGATCGAAGGAGCCGTCGTGTCCGAAGCCCGTACCCCTGTCGTGGCCGACCCCGTCGTCGTCGCGGCCGGGACGACGGCGGCCGACGCGGTGAGCGCGGCCGGACTGCCGGCCAACGGCCCCGGCGCGATCGTGGTGGTCCGCGACCCGGAGGGACGCCTCCGTGACCTCGACTGGATCCCGGACGTCGACACCCCGGTCGAACCGGTCCGGCTCGACTCCCCGGACGGCCTCAACGTGCTGCGGCACTCGACCGCGCACGTGCTCGCCCAGGCCGTCCAGGACGTCTTCCCCGAGGCGAAGCTCGGCATCGGCCCGCCGATCGACAACGGCTTCTACTACGACTTCGACGTCGACCGGCCGTTCCAGCCGGACGATCTCGGCAAGCTCGAGAAGCGGATGCAGGAGATCATCAAGTCCGGCCAGCGCTTCCGGCGGCGGCGTTTCGACAGCCTGGAGGAGGCCCGCACCGAGCTGGCCGACGAGCCGTTCAAGCTCGAGCTGATCGAGGTCAAGAGTGCCGGCATGGAGGGCGTCGGCGCCGGGCTCGACGCCGGCGAGGTGATGGAGGTCGGCGCCGGCGACCTCACCATCTACGACAACCTCGACGCCGACAGTGACAAGGTCTGCTGGTCCGACCTGTGTCGGGGCCCGCACCTGCCGAACACCCGACTGATCGGCGCGTTCAAGCTGATGCGCTCCGCGGCCGCGTACTGGCGGGGCAACGAGCGCAACCCGCAGCTGCAGCGGGTCTACGGCACCGCGTGGCCGACCCGGGACCAGCTGAAGGCGTACCTGAGGCTGCTGGAGGAGGCGGCCCGGCGCGACCACCGCAAGCTCGGCGCCGAGCTGGACCTGTTCAGCTTCCCCGACGAGATCGGCTCGGGGCTGGCGGTCTTCCACCCCAAGGGTGGGATCATCCGCCGCGAGCTGGAGAACTACTCGCGGATCAAGCACGAGCAGTCCGGGTACGAGTTCGTCAACTCCCCGCACATCACCAAGGCGAACCTGTTCGAGACCTCCGGCCACCTGCCGTACTACGCCGACACCATGTTCCCGCCGATGAAGCTGGAGGGTGCGGAGTACTACCTCAAGGCGATGAACTGCCCGATGCACAACCTGATCTTCAGGGCGCGCGGGCGGTCGTACCGGGAACTGCCGCTGCGGCTCTTCGAGTTCGGCACCGTCTACCGGTACGAGAAGTCCGGCGTGGTGCACGGCCTGACCCGGGTACGGGGACTCACCCAGGACGACTCGCACATCTACTGCACCCGGGAGCAGATGCCGGGTGAGCTGACCACGCTGCTCGCCTTCGTCCTCGACCTGCTCCGCGACTACGGCCTGGACGACTTCTACCTGGAGCTGTCGACCCGGGACGACTCGCCGAAGTTCATCGGCTCCGCCGAGGACTGGGCGGAGGCGACCGAGGCGCTGCGTACCGCCGCCGAGGCGTCCGGGCTGGATCTGGTCCCGGACCCGGGTGGGGCGGCCTTCTACGGCCCGAAGATCAGCGTCCAGGCCAAGGACGCGATCGGCCGGACCTGGCAGATGTCCACCATCCAGGTCGACTTCAACCAGCCGGCCCGGTTCGGCCTGGAGTACCAGGCCGCAGACGGCACCCGGCAGCAGCCTGTGATGATCCACCGGGCGCTCTTCGGCTCGATCGAGCGGTTCTTCGGCGTGCTGACCGAGCACTACGCCGGGGCGTTCCCGGCCTGGCTGGCTCCGGTGCAGGTGGTCGGCATCCCGATCCGCGACGAGCACGGGGCACACCTGCGGGACTTCGTCGCCGCGCTGCGCGCCGAGGGGATCCGGGCCGAGGTCGACACCTCCGACGACCGGATGCAGAAGAAGATCCGTACCGCGCAGCAGCAGAAGATCCCGTTCATGGCGATCGCCGGTGACGCCGACGTGGAGGCGGGGGCGATCTCGTTCCGTTACCGCGACGGTTCACAGCGTAACGGCGTACCGGTCGCCGAGGCGGTGGCGCACGTGGTGGAGGTGGTCCGGTCCCGGACCAACTCCGGCCCGAGCGCGGAGCCGGTGGTGGCCGCCGGGGAGTGACCGTGCCCCGGCCGCGGCGGTGGTTGTCGGTCGGGTGGCCGGGTCGGGTGGGGCCGGTCGTAGGATCGTCGGCGTGACAGGCGCGGCGCCCCACGCGGAGATCGGCACACCCGACGGACTCGACCGGCTCTGGACCCCTCACCGGATGACCTACATCGCCGGTGAGGACCGACCGGGGGAGGGGCACGAGAAGCCGACCGGCTGTCCGTTCTGCCTCGCCCCCGAACGGGAGGGCGACGACAACCTGGTGGTGCACCGGGGCGAGCGGGTCTTCGTGGTACTCAACCTCTACCCGTACAACCCGGGACACCTGCTGGTCTGCCCGTACCGGCACGTCGCCGACTACACCGAGCTGGATACCGCCGAGACGGCCGAACTGGCCGCCTGCACCCAGACCGCGATGCGGGTGGTCCGGCAGGTCAGCAGCGCGCACGGGTTCAACCTCGGGATGAACCAGGGCGGGGTGGCCGGCGCCGGTATCGCCGCCCACCTGCACCAGCACGTGGTGCCGAGGTGGGGCGGGGACGCCAACTTCATGCCGGTGATCGGTCGTACCAAGGTGCTGCCGCAACTGCTGGCCGACACCCGTACGCTGCTCGCCGCCGCCTGGCCCGCACCGGTCGGCTGAGGCAACCCCCCGTACCGGGAACGGCCGCCGGGAGGATCCCGACGGCCGTCCACAGTGGTACGTCCAGGTCAGTGCCGCGTCCCGAAGACCTTCCGGTCGGTGCCGAGGCGGAGGAAGACGGTCTCCCCGGTGGCGTCCTGCACGGCGTCGTTGTCGGTGATCGCGTACACCTGGCCGTCGCCGGCCACGGTCAGCCCCTCGAGCTTCTCCTGGGTCCAGCCGTGCGTCGCCCGCAGGTCGGGCAGTACGTCGTGGGCCAGGGTCTTGGGCAGCACCTTCAGCGGCCCGGGCGCGGCCGGGGTACGCGGCAGCTCCACCGTGTAGATCCGCTTGAGGGTGGCGGCCGGCCCGTTCAGCTTGTCCCGTTCGATCACCGCGAGCCGGTCACCGACCACGGTGATCTCGGAGAGACCGATCCAGTCGCCCGGCGTGCTGGTGCTCTCCAGCCGGTAGCCGTACCAGCTCCAGGTGCCGGTCGTGACGTCGTAGCGGCCCAGCCGGACCACCCCGGTCGGGTCACCGGCCACCTCACGCTGCAGCGCCGCCCAGAGGACCTCCCGGCCGCGGCTGTCGGTGGTCGCGGTGACCCCCTCGAAGCCCTGCTTGCCGAGCCCGGCGGCGACCTCCGCCGGCAGCGCCACGACCTGCCGGGTCACCCCGGCGGAGTCCAGCCGGACCAGCTGGTTGCCGGCGCCGGCCGCGCCCTCGACGGCGAGCCAGAACCCGCCCTGCGGCCGGGCGAAGATCCCCTCGGCGTCGTAGCCGACCGGGGAGCCGTCGGCCGCCCTGACGGTCAGCTCGGCGGTGATCCGCGCCGGCTCCCGCGTCGGGTCGACGGTGAGGATCCGGGTCGGCGTGTACGCCGCGTCGGTCACGCTGTAGAGCAGGTGTGACCTGCCCGGTACGGCGGAGAGCGCGCCCAGCGCACCCCAGCCGATCGGTGTCCCGCCCCCGATCGTCGGTTCCGAGACGATGGTCGGGAAGCTCGGCGTGCCCTTGCCGAGCTGGTAGAGCGTCACCGAGGCGCGGACGTTGACCGAGGCGTCGTCCTCCTCGCTGGAGACCGCGAGCAGGTTCCGCGACGGGATCGGCAGCAACCCCTCCGGGCCGTTGGTGGCGGGCAGGACCTGCTGGAACACCGGCGAGGTCGGCCGGCTCAGGTCGTAGACGGCGACGAAGTTGCTCCGCTCGGAGCCGACGAAGGCGTACCGGGTGCCGTGGAACTCGGCGACCGCCACGCCCTCCGGCTCGGTGCCCTTCTTGCCCGACCGGTCCTCGTTGACGAAGCCGTACCGGACCGCGAGCCGCTCGAAGGTGTTGCCGGCGTCCCAGGCCACCTTGCCGGTCCGGCTGTCGAAGATCGACCAGCCCCGGCTGCCGCCCCGCCAGTCACCCTCGTTCGCGGTGGCCAGGTAGCGGTCGTCGATCCAGGCGACCGCGTCCGGCTCACGCGGCACGTCGGTGATCGAACCGGTCAGGTTGATGTCGCCGTCGTCGTCGGTGTCGACACCGTGCACGGTCGCGGTGCCGGCACCGAAGACCTTGGTGATCCGGCCGGTGGGCAGGTCGACCAGGACGACGCCGTTGTTCTCCTGCAGGGTCACCGCGAGCTGGTCGCGGTCGTTGATCGAGACGTACTCCGGCTCCGGGTCGGTCGGCGCGGTCAGCCCGGCGGCGGTCAGCGCGGTCAGCGCCGAACCGTCCGGGTTGGTCAGCGCCACCTTCCGGGTACGCCACCCGGTCGGCGCGCCACCGGTCAGGTCGACGAGTTGGACGAAGCCGCCGGGCGCCTGCGGCAGGTCACCCTCCTCGCCGCCGGCCGGGGTCGCCTCCTCGTCCCGCTCGTTCTCGATCGCGATCGCGGCGTACCGCCGGTCGTGGCTGATCGCGATCGAGTCGGGCTGGCCACCGAGGTCGAAGCTCCGTACGCGCTCGCGGTCGGCGAGCCGGATCACGTCGAGCCGACCGGACGGGGTGGTGTAGCCGGCGCTGGTGTTCACCACGACCAGGACGTACGGCCCGACCACCGTGACCGAGGTGGGCTCGTCCTCGGCGTCGCCGAGTGCGGTGAGGGAGAGTGTGCCGAGGCCGCGCGGCCGGCCCGGGTCGCTGATGTCCAGGAAACCGATCCGCCGGGCCAGCGCGTCGGTGTAGATCAGGGTGCGGCCGTCGTCGCTGACCGTGGAGATCTCCGCCACGGTCGGGGTGGCCGGGTCCTCGCCC
The DNA here is from genome assembly GCF_036422035.1 of Plantactinospora sonchi. Lineage (NCBI taxonomy): Bacteria > Bacillati > Actinomycetota > Actinomycetes > Micromonosporales > Micromonosporaceae > Plantactinospora > Plantactinospora sonchi. The sequence goes on along the minus strand of NZ_JAZGQK010000024.1, from coordinate 73,902 downwards.
TTCGGACGGTTCTGGAACACCGGGTAGGTGGCGGTCCGGTCGAACGCCAGCTGTCGGCCCGGCAGGTCCGGCCGGCGCTCGCCGGTGGGCGCAGTGCCGGCGCCGGCCACGGTGGTGGTGGCGACGGCCATGGTGCCGGCGGCGACCGCCACCGCCGCCAGCGCGCCGTATGTCTTCTTCGAGGGCATCACTTCTCCGTTGATGTGGGGCTTCCGGCACGGAAGGTTGCACGGAGGAGCGAGCGGCAGCCGGCCGCGAGATGAACGCCGGGCGAAGATCAATAGTGGGAGGGCCGCCCACATCCGGGCTGACCAGGGAAGTCGCCAGGGGCCCCGGTGGTCAGGCGGCGAGCCCGGGACGTGGCCGGCGGCGGCCGGTGCGCAGCCCGGACCGGATGGTCCGGTCGATCTCGGGTCGGTCGAGCCCGGCCCGGTACGCGGCGTCGGCGAGGACGATCGCGATGCTGTGCTCGTCGAGCAGCCGTACGGCGGCGAGCTGGCCGAGGTGGTAGGCCGCCCGGAACAGGGTGGTGTTCCGGGTACCGACGGCCGCGTGGGCCACCAGCTCGGCTTCGGCGACGAGCGCGGCGTCGGCGTACCGGTCGGGTCGGCGAATCTCCCTGTCCCGGATGCCGGCCGGCTGGCCCGGCGGGCCGGGGTGGACACGCGTGACCGGCCCGGCACCATCCGGTGCCCCGGCGGCACAGCCGTCGAGGTGTCCGCGAGCAGGGCTGTCCAGGTGCCGGTCGACGGTACGGGACGGTGGCCGGAGCAGGGCGGCCAACGGTACGGGGCAGTCGGGCAGCGGTGCGGCCGGCCGGCGTACCCAGCGGTAGCGGGCCCCGCTCGCGTGCCGGGAGGGCGGCGCGACGACGTACCCACCGACGCCGCGCCAGTCGACGCCGGGCAACAGGGCGGTCCGGTTGCCGGCGCCGGTCGGACGCAGGTAGAGATGCCAGCCACCGGAACCGGTCCGGACCAGGGGGCCGGCGACCGGCGCGTCCCGGAACAGCTCCCGCAGTCGTGGCACCGCCTCCCGCGCGTCGACGTCGCAGACGTCGAACCGGATACCGGTGCGGAGCCCGACGTTGGCCTCGGGCCACCTGGCCCACCACCGCCGGATCCGGTCGGGTCGGGTCGTGGCGTCGTGCAGTCCGTGTCGGAGCAGGGTCTGGTGCCAGCGGGGATGCTTGCCGGGCCGGTCGCAGTCGGCCCGGCCGCAGCTGCAACCCGACGAGGTCGGGTTGTGCAACGGAAGGACCGGCACGCCGCCAGCGGCGTACGCCAACGCGGTGTGCAGCAGCGGCGTCACTGGCGGCCTCCTTCGGACGCCGAAGGCGGACAGGGTTCCTCAGCCGGCACACCTGCCGCCGAGAACACCTCAGACCAGGATATTCGAACGGGCGTTCGAATGCATCCGGTCCGATGAGGCGGGCGAGATCGGCGCCGGCGTACGCCAGGCGCTGCCCGGGTACGGCGAGGGGGTGGCCGGTGCACCGGCCACCCCCTCGTGGTCCGTCGTCCCGCTGCGGGCGGTCGGTCGCCGCCTCCTTCCGCGCGGCCGGCGCGGCCGAGCGCTCAGCTGGGTGCGACGGTCATGTCGTGGACGGCGTCGACCGCCGGCGTCCTCTCACATCTCCTTGCGGATCTGCTCGGCCAGCTGCGCCGGCATCGGCTCGTAGCGGGCGAACGACCGCCGGAACGTGCCGCCGCCGGCGGTCATCGAGCGCAACTCGACGGCGTACCGGAGCAGTTCCGCGGCCGGCACCTCGGCCCGGACCAGGGTGTGATCGGTGCCCTCGGGATCCGGCTCGCTGCCCACCACCCGGCCCCGTCGACCGGACAGGTCGCTCATCACCGCGCCGACGCTCGAATCCGGCACCCGGATCACCACCTCGTCCACCGGCTCCAGCAGGACGATCTGCCCCTTCTCGGCGGCGTCCCGCAGGGCGAGCGCACCGGCGGTCTGGAACGCGGCGTCGGAGGAATCGACGCTGTGCGACTTCCCGTCGACCAGGGTCACGCGGACGTCGACCACCGGGTACCCGGCGACGATGCCCCGCTCCATCTGCGTCCGTACGCCCTTCTCCACCGACGGGATGTAGTTGTGCGGTACGGCGCCGCCGACCACCCGGTCGGTGAACTCGAAGCCGGTACCCCGGGGAAGCGGCTCCACCTCGACGTCGCAGATCGCGTACTGGCCGTGCCCGCCGGACTGCTTCACGTGCCGGCCGTGCCCCTTCGACGCGGCCGCGAAGGTCTCCCGCAGTGCCACCCGGACCGGCTCGGTCTCCAGCTCGACCCCACCGCCCCGGAGCCGGTCCAGCACCACCTCGGCGTGCGCCTCGCCCATGCACCAGAGCACCAGCTGGTGGGTCTCCGGGTTCCGCTCCAGGCGCATCGTCGGGTCGCCGGCGACCAGCCGGGACAGGTTCTTGGCCAGCGCGTCCTCGTCGGCCCGGCTCTTCGCCACGATCGCGACCGGCAGCAGCGGCTCCGGCATCTCCCACGGGGCGATCAGCAGCGGCTGGTCCTTGGCCGAGATGGTGTCACCGGTCTCCGCCGTACCCGACTTGGTGATCGCGCAGATGTCCCCGGCCACGCAGTACGGCACCTCACGCAGGGCGGTACCGAGCGGACTGTAGATGTGCGCGATCCGCTCGTCGGCGTCGTGGTCCGGATGCCCGCGTTCGGCCATCCCGTGCCCGGAGACGTGCACGACCTGGTCCGGCCGGAGCGTGCCGGAGAAGACCCGGACCAGGGAGACCCGGCCGACGTGCCGGTCGATGGTGGTCTTGACCACCTCGGCGACCAGCGGTCCGTCCGGGTCGCAGGTCAGCGGCGGCCGGGGCGAGCCGTCGACCCCGGTGACGGTCGGCAGGTCGTGCTCCCGCGGGGTGGGAAACGCCGAGGTCAGCACCTCCAACAGCGCGTCGATCCCCAGTCCGGTCTCGGCGCAGACCGGCACCACCGGATAGAAGTGACCTCGGGCGACCGCCGTCTCCAGATCGTCGATCAGGACGTCGACCTCGATCTCCTCGCCCTCCAGGTACCGGTCGAGCAGGGTCTCGTCCTCGCTCTCCGCGATGATGCCCTCGATCAGCTCGTTGCGGGCGTCGGCGATCGCCGGCAGGTGCTCGGGGTCGGGGTCGCGCACCACCGCCGGAAGCCCGGCGGAGTAGTCCAGGATCCGTCGGGTGATCAGGCCGATCAGGCCGACCACGTCGGTACCCTCGTCGTTGAGCATCGGCAGGTAGAGCGGCAGTACGTTGTCGCCGAAGACGCGCTGGCAGAGCGCCACCGTCTCGTCGAGGTCGGCGCGCTGGTGGTCGAGTCGGGTCACGGCGACCGCCCGGGGCATCCCGACGGCGGCGCACTCCTGCCACAGCGCGGCGGTCGCGCCGTCCATCCCGTCCACCGCCGAGACCACGAAGAGCGCCGCGTCCGCCGCCCGCAGCCCGGCGCGCAGCTCACCGACGAAGTCGGCGTACCCGGGGGTGTCGAGGAGGTTGACCTTCACATCGCCGTGGAGCAGCGGGGCGCAGCAGAGGTTGATCGAGCGCTGCTGACGTACCGCCGCGGGGTCGTGGTCGCAGACCGTGGTGCCCTCGGTGACGGCTCCGGGCCGGGAGATCGTGCCGGTCGCCGACAGCAGCGCCTCGACCAGGGTCGTCTTCCCCGCTCCGGAGTGGCCGACGAGCACCACGTTGCGAACCCTGCCGGGCTCGTCCACCACCGGCGCCGGGCCGGTGACCCCCTTCTCGTGATTCTTCTGCGCCATCGGGCGCACCTCCCTGTGCCGGTGGTTGGTGGCGACCGCCGCGTGCGACGGGGGAGCTGCCCTGGCGACTCCGCGGCGATATCCTCGGGTGGCCTGCCGTGCGTCGGAGACGTGCCAGGTGGCAGAGTGAGCGACGTCACGTCCCCTGCTCCGATCTCACACCCGCACAAGACGTGACACAACCCCGCGGCGGGAAGTATGCGCCACCGGGCGTACCGCCTCCGTGCGCCGCCCGTTATGGTGGGACCGCCATGGCGAAGATCTTCCAAGTGTCGGCCCGGGCCGGCATGACCCGCGTCGTCGAACCCATCGCCCGGACCCTGCTGCGGGTCGGGGTGACGCCCAATGCCGTCACCGTCACCGGCACGCTCGGTGTGCTGGTCGGCTCGATCGTGCTCGGAGCCCGGGGCTACCTGGTCGCCGGTGCGCTGGTCGTGACCTTCTTCGCGCTGACCGACCTGCTCGACGGCACGATGGCCCGGATGAGTGGTGGCTCCACCCGGTTCGGCGCCTTCCTCGACTCGAGCATGGACCGCGTCTCCGACGGTGCCGTCTTCGGCGCCGTCGCGTACTGGCTGGCCACCCGGGACGACCACCTCGGGGTCGCCGCCGCGCTGATCTGCCTGATCGCCGGCGGGCTCGTCTCGTACGTCAAGGCGCGCGCCGAGGGGCTCGGGCTGACCTGCAACGTCGGGATCGCCGAGCGGACCGAACGGCTGCTGATCGTCGGCGTCGGCGGGCTGCTCACCGGCCTCGGGCTCGGCTGGGCGCTGGTCACGGCGCTCTGGCTGCTCGCCGCCGTGTCGCTGTTCACCGTCGGACAGCGGATGGCCCACGTCTACCGGCAGACACAGGCCGCCGACCTGGGCGTGGACGCGTGAGGCCGGGCGACCTGTCGCGGGCGCCCCGGTGACACCGGTCGAGTTCGCCTACCTGGCGGGCTGGCGCGTGGTACGCGCGCTGCCACGGCCGGTCGCCGCCGCGGTGTTCCAGGCCGCCGCCGACCGCGCCTACCGCAAGCGCGGTCGGGGTACCACCCGACTCGCCGCCAACCTGCGCCGGGTGGTCGGTCCGGAGCTGCCCGCCGCCGAGTTCGAGCAGCTGCTGCGCCGGGCCATGCGGTCGTACGCCCGCTACTGGCTGGAGATGTTCCGGCTGTCGTCGCTGACCCGGGCGCAGATCCGGGAGCACTTCCGGCTGGACGGTGCCGAGGTGTTGGCCGCCGAGATGGCCACCGGTCGGGGCGCGGTGGTGGCCCTCCCACACGCCGGCAACTGGGATGCCGCCGGTGCCTGGGTCGCCGCGATGGACTGGCCGATCGCCACCGTCATGGAACGGCTCAAGCCGGAGGGGGTGTACGAACGCTTCTTCGCCTTCCGGCGACGGCTCGGCATGGAGATCCTGCCCACCCACGGCGGCGAACGGGCCCCCTTCGACGTACTGGCCGACCGGCTCGGTGAGGGTTGGCTCGTCCCGCTGCTCGCCGACCGGGACCTCTCGGCGCGCGGCATCGAGGTGCGGTTCTTCGACGGACGGGCCCGGATGCCGGCCGGCCCGGCGCTGCTCGCGATCCGCACCGGTGCCCCGCTGTACGTCGCCAACATGTGGTACGAACCGGACGGGCCCCGAGGTCGGCTCGTCGGCCCGCTGACGGTGCCGGATCCGGACAGCGGCCCGCTCGTCGAGCGGGTCCGGGTCCTGACCCAGTTGGTCGCCGACGAGTTGGCCGCCGGCATCGCCCAGCACCCGGAAGACTGGCACATGCTGCAGCGGGTCTGGATCGACGAGTCGTCGACCCCGGCCGCGTCGGAGCCGCCCGCCGTGGCATCGGAGCCGCCGGCGGGTCCGACGACGACGGCCGGGCCGGTCTGAGGGGGAGGGACCAGTGCGGATCGGCATCGTGTGTCCGTACTCCCTCGATGTTCCCGGCGGTGTGCAGAACCACGTGATGGACCTCGCCGAGGCGTTGATCGGTCTCGGACACGAGGTGAGTGTGCTGGCGCCCGCCGACGACGACTCGCCACTGCCGCCGTACGTCGTGCCGGCGGGCCGGTCGGTGCCGTTGCCGTACAACGGCTCGGTAGCCCGGATCACCTTCGGCCCGGTCTCCACCGCCCGGGTCCGGCGGTGGCTGGCCCGGGGCGAGTTCGACGTGCTGCACGTGCACGAGCCGCTGGCACTCAGCCTCTCGCTGCTCGCCGTGCTCTCCACCCGGGGACCGGTCGTGGCCACCTTCCACACCGCGATGACCCGGTCCCGGGCACTGGCGGTCGCCCAGGGCATGCTGCAACTGGTGCTGGAGCGGATCACCGCCCGGATCGCGGTCAGCGCGCTGGCCCGCAAGGTGCAGGTGGAACACCTCGGCGGCGGGGCGGTGGAGATTCCCAACGGGGTGGCGGTGGCGAAGTTCGCCCACGCCGAGCCGCTGCCGGGCTGGCCGGGCCCGTCCGGTTCCGGGCACGGCGGCACGCTCGGCTTCCTCGGCCGGTTCACCGAGCCGCGCAAGGGGTTCGGGGTGCTGCGTCAGGCGTTCGTCGCGCTGGCGCCGCGCCGGCCGGGGCTGCGGCTGCTCGTCGCCGGCCCGGGTGACGTGGCCGACCTGCACGAGGGCGTACCGCCGGAACTGCGGGAACGGATCACCTTCCTCGGCCGGGTGAGCGAGGAGGAGAAGGCGCGGATGCTACGCAGCGTCGACCTCTACGTGGCGCCGAACATCGGTGGCGAGTCGTTCGGCATGATCCTCACCGAGGCGATGGCGGCCGGGGCGACGGTGGTCGCCAGCGACCTGGACGCCTTCCGGCGGGTGCTGGACGGTGGCCGCGCCGGTCAACTCTTCCCCACCGGGGACGTGGGGGCGTTGCGTCGTACCCTCGAGGAACTGCTCGACGACCCGGTCCGTCGTGCGGAGCTGTCGGCCTGCGCCAGCGAGGTGGTCGCGGCCTTCGACTGGCCGACGGTCGCCCGCCGGGTCCTCGAGGTGTACGCGACCGCGATCGAGGCCACCGACGGCCGGGTGCTGGACGAGGAGTGGGCCGGACCGTCCTGACCGCGCCTTCCCGTGCCGACGTCCCCGGCGTGCCGGACACCGTCCCGACGTGCCGATCGTCCCCGGCGTGCCGGGCCGTCCCTTTGCGTATTGACCGACGGACGTCCTTGCGTCCGAGCGTCTCGGCGTGCCCCGGGACGTCCTGGGACGTGGCCGGGGCGCCGAGCGGCCGGCTCCGGGGCCGGCCGACCGGATCGACGCCGGCGACGTGCCAGGGGGCGTCGGGTGCGACGGCACTACGATGCCGGGCATGTGGTGGGTGGTGGGCGCCGTCGCCGCGGCCGTCCTGGTAACGGTGTACCTGACCTGGACCGCGGCCCGGGTCGACCGCCTGCACTCCCGAGTGCGGTCGGCGGCGCGTGCGCTCGACGCGCACCTGCTCCGCCGGGGCGCGGCCGCCGCGGTGCTGGCCGAGGAGCGGTACTCGGTGGAGTTGTACGCGGCGTCCCGGATCGCGCTCGACGCCGAGGGCGACGAGCGGGAGGCCGCGGAGAACGATCTCACCCGACAACTGCGACTGACCCCGCTCGATCCGGACGATCCGGCCGCCGAGGCGGTCATCGGTGCCAGCCGCCGGCTCGCCCTGGCCCGCCAGGTGCACACCGACCTGGTCCGCGACGCCCTCTCGGTACGGCGCCGTCCACTGGTACGGCTGCTCAGGATGGCTCGCAAACACGAACAGCCGCGCTACTTCGACATCGACGATCCGACCCTGAACACCCGGCCGGGACTCTCCGTCGGGTGACCGGGGCCGGGTGAGCCCGGCCACATGGCAGGCCACCCGGGGTCTGATTGGCTGTCGGTGTGGCGTTGCATTCCACGTAGCATCGAATCGGATATCAGCCACCGAACGTGTCGAGGAGCGAGAACGCCGTGTCCGAATCCACCATCCAGTCCGGTTCCGACCCGTCGACCGAGGCTCAGGCCACCGCCCCGGTGATCGGCACCGCCCGGGTGAAGCGGGGCATGGCCGAGATGCTCAAGGGTGGCGTGATCATGGACGTGGTCACCCCCGAGCAGGCGAAGATCGCCGAGGACGCCGGCGCGGTCGCGGTGATGGCGCTGGAGCGGGTGCCGGCCGACATCCGTGCCCAGGGCGGGGTCTCCCGGATGAGTGACCCGGACATGATCGACGGGATTATCAACGCGGTCTCCATCCCGGTGATGGCCAAGGCCCGGATCGGCCACTTCGTGGAGGCCCAGGTCCTGCAGGCACTCGGCGTCGACTACGTCGACGAGTCCGAGGTGCTGACCCCGGCCGACTACGCCAACCACATCGACAAGTGGGCGTTCACCGTGCCGTTCGTCTGCGGCGCGACCAACCTCGGCGAGGCGCTGCGCCGGATCACCGAGGGCGCGGCGATGATCCGTTCCAAGGGCGAGGCGGGCACCGGTGACGTCTCCAACGCCACCACCCACATGCGCAAGATCCGCCAGGAGCTCCGTCGGCTCAGCTCGCTGCCGGCCGACGAGCTGTACGTCGCGGCCAAGGAGCTGCAGGCGCCGTACGAGCTGGTCAAGGAGGTCGCCGAGACCGGGAAGCTGCCGGTGGTGCTGTTCACCGCGGGCGGCATCGCCACCCCGGCGGACGCGGCGATGATGATGCAGCTCGGTGCCGAGGGCGTCTTCGTCGGCTCCGGGATCTTCAAGTCCGGCAACCCGGCCCAGCGCGCGGCCGCGATCGTCAAGGCGACCACCTTCTACGACGACCCGGACGTGCTGGCCAAGGTGTCGCGTGGGCTCGGCGAGGCGATGGTCGGGATCAACGTCGACGACATCCCGGTGCCGCACCGGCTCGCCGAGCGGGGCTGGTGAGCCTTGGCGGAGGTGACCGTCGGGGTCCTCGCGCTGCAGGGTGACGTACGGGAGCATCTGGCCGCGTTGACCGGGGCCGGGGCGACCGCGGTGGCGGTGCGCCGGCCAGAGGAGCTGGAGCGGGTCGACGGCCTGGTCGTACCGGGCGGCGAGTCGACCACCATCAGCAAGCTGGCCGAGGCGTTCGACCTGCTGGACCCGATCCGCAAGCGGATCGGCGCGGGCCTGCCGGTGTACGGCTCCTGCGCCGGCATGATCATGCTCGCCACCGAGGTCCTGGACGGCCGTCCCGACCAGCAGAGTTTCGGCGGGATCGAGATGACCGTCCGGCGTAACGCCTTCGGACGGCAGGTGGACTCCTTCGAGGCGCCGGTCGAGCTGGCCGGCGTGCCGGGGCCGAGCTTCCACGCGGTGTTCATCCGGGCGCCCTGGGTCGAGCGGGTCGCCGACGGTGTGCAGGTGCTCGGGCGGGTGACCGAGGGTCCGGGCGCCGGCCGGATCGTCGCGGTTCGGCAGGGCAACGTGGTCGCCACCGCCTTCCACCCCGAGCTGACCGGCGACCGCCGGCTGCACCGGTGGTTCGTGGACCTGGTCCGGGGCGCCACCGACGGGCCCGGTCAGCACCGTTTCGCCGAATGAATCCGGACGGGTCGGTGTGAACCGGCCGATCGCCCGGTGCCGGGTGTGAACGGACGGCGACGGCGTCGGTAGGATTGGCGCCGGTTCGGCGGTTCTTCGTCCACACGGTGCGCGGTGCAGTCGACGCAAACGGCGGGTAGCAACGGAGGTCACTTATGTCCGGCCACTCAAAGTGGGCGACGACGAAGCACAAGAAGGCGGTCATCGACGCCAAGCGCGGCAAGATGTTCGCCAAGCTCATCAAGAACGTCGAGGTCGCGGCGCGGACCGGTGGTGGTGACCCGGCCGGTAACCCGACCCTCTACGACGCCATCCAGAAGGCCAAGAAGAACTCGGTCCCGAACGACAACATCGACCGGGCGGTCAAGCGCGGTTCCGGCCTGGAGGCCGGCGGCGCCGACTGGCAGACCGTCATGTACGAGGGCTACGGCCCGGGCGGGGTCGCGCTGCTGATCGAGTGCCTGACCGACAACCGGAACCGGGCCGCCACCGAGGTCCGGACCGCGCTGACCCGTAACGGCGGTTCGCTGGCCGACGCCGGCTCGGTGTCGTACATGTTCTCCCGCAAGGGCGTGGTGATCGTTCCGAAGGCGGGTCTCTCCGAGGACGATGTGCTGCTCGCCGTCCTCGACGCCGGTGCCGAGGAGGTCAACGACCTCGACGAGGCGTTCGAGGTGATCTCCGAGCCGGGCGACCTGATCGCCGTCCGGACGGCGCTGCAGGACGCCGGCATCGAGTACGAGTCGGCCGAGTCCTCCCTGGTGCCGAGTGTCACCGTGCCGCTGGACGAGGACGGCGCCCGCAAGGTGTTCAAGCTGATCGACGCTCTCGAGGACTCCGACGACGTGCAGAACGTCTACGGGAACTTCGACGTCAGCGACGAGGTGATGGCGGCCGTCGGCTGACCGTCGACCGCCCAGCCGGACGTGGAGCCCGCTGTGTCGGGTCTCCTCCTGAACGCTGGTGCCGTTCCGCCCTGCGGGACGGGTCGACCGGGCCGCCCGTCATGCCATCGCGGTTGTGCTGCCGAACCTTCTGGTTGTACCGTCGAACCATGCTTGAGGCTCGCGACGACACCGACATCACCGTCGGGCAGGACGCCCTCATGCAGTTCGTCCGCAACTTCGGCCTGCACCAGCCCGATCGCACGCCCTGCGGGCAGCCGCTGCCGGTCTCGGAGGCGCACGCGATGGCCGAGATCGCGCGGTCCGGTCGGCTCCGTCAGTTGGAGCTGACCCGACGGCTGAAGCTGGAGAAGAGCACGGTCAGTCGGCTGGTCGCCAATCTTGTCCGCCGTGGCTGGGTGAACCGCCACGCGGCGGGCGACGACGGCCGGGGCGTGCTGCTCGAACTGACCGACGATGGTGTCGTCGCCGCCCGCAGGCAGGCCGAGGCCCGCCGGACCCGGTTCACCGGACTGCTGGACCGGGTTCCGGAGCACCAGCGCGGTGCGGTGATCCAGGCGCTACGGACGCTGGCCGAGGCTGCCGACGAGACGGGCTGACCCGATCCGACCGCACCCGCCGACCCCTGGTCGCGTGACCCTCGCGGTGCACCCGCTCAGTCCCGCCTGGGACCATGGCCGGCACGCCACCTGCGGCGGAACCGACCGGGGCGGTCAGCGTTCGGTGTCCCGGTCGAGCACCGGCTTCACGTCCACGATCGGCGTACCGTCCAGCGCCTCCAGGTTGGTCACCCGGACCCGCAGGTCGTCGATCCCGACGATGGTCACCCGGTGCAGGCCGACGGGATTGGGTCGGTCCGGTGAGCGGGTGCTGAAGACACCGGTCGGCGGCCGGGACAACTCCCCCCGGGGGTGCACCACGAGCACGTCCCGGCTCGACCGGTCGAACCAGGTCAGCAGCAGCACGTCGGTGCCGACCCGGAGATCAGCGAGTCCGTCCCGGACCGACGGATCGAAGAGCAACCAGGCCTCCGGCGCACCCTCGTCGCCCTGCCGGGGTGCGGTGGCCCGGTCGACCAGCGGCGACTCGACCCGCCCGATCGGCCGGACAACGTAAGAGTCCGTCCCGGACACCGCTGTCGCGGATCGCTCCGAACTGGAATCGTCGGTCACGTCCTGCCCCCTTCCGGACCGTCGCACGATCCTAGCGAGCACCCTGCGGCCGTGCTGCCCTTCCGTCGTGACGCCCCGGCACTGTGCTGTCCGGCCGGCGTGACGTCCGGGGCACTGTGCTGTCCGACCGTCGTGCTGTCCGGCCGTCCGGCCGTCGTGCTCCCTTCCGTCGTGCCGTCCTGCCGCCCGCGCTCTGTGCTGTCCGATCGTCGTGCTCCCGGCCGGCGGTCGCGGGGCGGTGGGGGTCGCCGGCGGGGAGGCGGACAGGGGCGGCGGGCTCAGCGGGTCCAGTGCAGGAACCGGTCGAACAGTTCCGCCGGAGTGGCGTCGGGCATCTCCCGGGCGGCGTCGTAGACCCAGCCGGCGGCGTGCCGGGCCAGGTTGAGTCGATCGGTGGTGAGCAGCAGCAGCGTTCGGGCCGTGGCGCAGGGCCAGCGCCGGTCCCCGCAACTGCAACTCCACTGCGGACGTACGGCCGCGTGCCCGACCGGCGTGGCACCGTGGACAGCCATCAGCCTCCTGCCTCATGCTTCGACGGCACGGGGAGGGCCGTGCGCGAGTGTGCCGTACCGGCGCTCCGCCGGCTGGCTCCGGTGCCGCCAGCCCCTAGGGCGTCGTCGGTCATCGAACTCAACGAGGCCGTCGGGGTCACCGACATCGGCAGAAGTTCCATATCCGACCCGGGTCACCCGATCGGGCCCGTACCGGCTCTGCCGGCGGAACCCGGTGGCCGCCCCGTCGGCCACATTGGCGGACGGCGGTCGGGCAGCGGGAGGCGGTCGATCCGGCGTCCGCCAGGTCCTCAGCCACCATCGGATGTGACGCTCCGTTCCGCCACCGGCGTCCGTTGTCGGACCGGCCCGCTACCATCGCCGCGACTCACGGAAGAGGGGGACGGGTGACCCAGGACCAGGTCGTGGTGTTCGTCGACAGGGACCTGCGGGATGCCCGGTTCACCAGGTCGACGCTGGCCGGGGCGGTGATGCGCGGCGTCGATGTGCGCGGGCTCGATATCGACGCACCGTGGTTGGCGGACGGTGCGCTTCTGGTCAACGGCGTTGACGTCGTGCCGTTTGTCGAGGCCGAACTCAACCGGCGGTTTCCAGGGCGCGAGCTGAGGCAGGCCAGGAACCCCGATGACCTGCGGGCGGCGTGGGAGGCACTCGAACGAGCCTGGGCGGTTGCGGTCGAGCGAGCTGGTTCCCTGCCCGCCGGCGCCGTCGACGCCACGGTCGACGGCGAGTGGTCGTTCGCGCAGACCCTGCGCCACCTCGCGTTCGCCACCGATGCCTGGCTCGGCAAGGCGATTCTGCGCCTGCCGCAGCCGTTCCATCCGCTCGGGCAGCCGCACGCCGAGTACGCGACGGACGGATTCGACATGTCGGTCTTCGCGCCGGGGCAGCCGAGTCTGGCTCAGGTGCTTGACCTGCGTGCCGAGCGGCAGACCATGGTGCGGGACTTCCTTGTGAGCGTCACGCCGGAGCAACTCGCCGAGCCTCGGCCGCACCCGTGGTCACCCGAGCACGAGGAGCCGGTCCTGCACTGCCTCCACGTGATCTTCGACGAAGAGTGGGAACACCTCCGCTTCGCCCTGCGCGACCTCGACGCCCAGGAACAGGCACGGTAGCCACGCGGCGGACGTGGGGGTGTGGCAGGCACACCTGTCACCCGCGCCGACCCAGGCTGGCCAACCCCGTACACCGTCCGGGTCCCGATCATGAACCCTTTCGTGCCCGCATCTCGGGATTCCCGAATCTGGCCACGTAGTGCCAGACCCGTTTGAGAGCTTGCTCGTCGTACCGGCCGGTCCGGGACGCGTCGCCGATGATGCGAGGATCGAGCCGCCCGCCGCGGGCGATGGATTCGCCCAGAGCCACGATCTCCGGGCCCCGGTAGTGGGGGTCGCGGCGCAGTTCGGTGGTGGTCAGCGTGAAGCCGCCGTGCCATTCGACCGGGCAGGCCAGTTGTCTGGACGCGGTCTCGGTGGGGGTGTCGCGGTAGCAGGGGTCGAGGACGACGGCTTCGACGTCTCGGGTGAGGTCGACCACGCCGTGCACCTGAGCCTCGACGTAGTCGTCGAGCGGGTCCCTGTCGTCGGCTTCGGCCCGGGCGACCAGCGTCGACAGTCGCGACGCCACGCCGAAGTGCTCCGGCTCGAAGACGCTGTCCGGGTAACAGAACGTGGTCCGGGCCAGGGCCAGCGGGTTCAGGCGCAGGTGGGCCGAGCCGAAGCGCGGTGAGCCGCCCACCCGACGCCGACGGAAGTTCAGCGATCCGTACTTGGGCCGGTCCGCGGCCGGTGCGTCGTCATAGGCCTGCCCGAAGATCCGGCTCTCCCACCGCCACCGGTCACCCCCGGGGTACGCGGTCAGGCCGCCGTTGCTGATCCCGGTCTCGAACTGCGACCGGTACATCCCGTCGCGGGCGATGAGTTGCAGGACCGGTGTCCCGGCGACGAGGCGATCGGGGTGGAAGTGCAGTGTCACGCGCCACGACGGGTCGACCGGTTCGCCGGTCGCGAGCGCCGTGACGTGGGCGATGGCCAGCCTCTGCGGGCGGGGCATGGCGGCAGTATCCACGAGGGGTGCGGACGGCGGCGACAGAGATTTCCGACCCCGGGCCAGATACCCGGAGCAGCGCCCGGACAGCGTTAACCCCCGCGACCGACAGCCCGCCGAGCGGCCGTCGGGACATCGGCGCGGCGCGCGTCGTACGGTAGGTCGTCGGCAGCACCCGGTCGTCGACGGCACGCCCGTACGTGTCGGTTGACGTCGGTCGAGGTCAACGGCGGGCGTCACCAGGGGAGGACGGATGCGGTCGATCGAAGCTGTGCTGCTGGACTGGCGGGGGACACTCGTCCACACCCCCGCTCTGACGGTCTGGATCGAGCGTTCGCTGCGCCGGGCCGGACTGGACGCCTCGCCGGCCGAGGTGCGGCGGATCGAGACCGCTCTGTTGGCGGCGTTGCGGGAGCCGGAGATCGAGCGGGCCTGGGCCGACGCGGACTGTTCGGTGGAGCGGCACCGGCGCAGCTACGACCTGCTCTTCGCCGCCGCCGGCATCCCGTCCGAGCTCGCCGACGTGCTGTACGAGGTGGAGTCCGATCCGGCGGAGAACCCGTTCGCGCCGGACGTGCCGGATCTGCTGGCGAGGCTTGCCGGCGCCGGGATCCGTATCGCGATCATCAGCGACATCCACTTCGACCTGCGTCCGGTGTTCGCGACGGCCGGACTCGACCGGTACGTCGACAGCTACGTGCTGTCGTACGAGCACGGCGTGCAGAAGCCCGATCCGGCGATCTTCCGGATCGCACTGGCGGAGTTGGCGGTGGAACCCGGTGCGGCGCTGATGGTCGGTGACCGGTCCCGGTACGACGGTGCGGCGGTCGAGGTCGGCGTTCCGACCCTGCTGGTACCGCCGTTGACCGATCCGGCCGAGCAGCGCCTCCACCTGGTGCTGGCCGCCTGCGGACTGGTCGGCTGACCGTCCGCCGGACCCGCCTCGGCGCACGCCAGCGGTCGGTGGTCCGGATTATTCCCTCGCCACGGCCCCGGTGAGTCGACTCACAATACGATACGAGACGGTGCCGTTTCGGTTCTGTTCTCGCTATCGTCGGTGCGGTCAGAAAACCTCCCGCACGCCAGAGTCCCTGGCCTGGTGCGGGGTTTCGGGGGGACACAAGGCATGCAACTAGCACAGAACACCGGACACCCGAGGCGCTGGGCAATTCTCGGCGTCCTGGTGGTCAGCCTGTTGGTCGTCGTACTGGACAACACGGTGCTCAACGTCGCGCTGCGTACGCTCGCCGACCCGGTACACGGGCTCGGGGCGAGCCAGGGCGATCTCGAGTGGTCGATCAACTCGTACACCCTGGTCTTCGCCGGCCTGCTCTTCACCTTCGGGGTGCTCGGCGACCGGTACGGGCGCAAGCTCTTCCTGCAGGCAGGTCTGGCCATCTTCGGCCTGGCCTCGCTGCTCTCCGCCTACGCGCACAGCCCGGGACAGTTGATCGGCACCCGGGCCCTGATGGGCCTCGGCGCCGCCGCCGTGATGCCGGTGACGCTGTCGATCATCTCGAACGTCTTCGACCCCCGCGAGCGGGGTCGGGCCATCGGCATCTGGGCCGGCGCGGTCGGCCTCGGCGTGGCGATCGGCCCGGTGCTCGGCGGCCTGCTGCTGGAGCACTACTGGTGGGGTTCGGTCTTCCTGATCAACGTCCCGATCGTGGTGATCGGGATGATCGCCGCGGCGATCCTCATCCCGGACTCCCGGGACCCGAAGCCGGGTCGGATCGACGTCGTCGGCGTACTGCTGTCGGTGATCGGCCTGGTCGCGCTCTCGTACGGGATCATCGACGGCGGCGACCACGGCTTCGGTCGACCGGTCGTCTGGGTGGGCATCGTCGGCGGTCTGGCGGTCCTGGCCGGGTTCGTCCTCTACGAGCGCCGGATCGAGTTCCCGTCCCTGGACGTACGCCTGTTCAGGGTGCCCCGGTTCGCCGCGCCGGTCGCGGTGATCGGCCTGGTCTTCTTCGCCGCCATGGGCGTGATGTTCTTCAGCGCCTTCTACCTGCAACTCGTCCGCGGCTACAGCCCGCTGGAGACCGGCCTGCTGATGTTGCCGTTCGCCGTCGCCCAGCTGGTCTTCGCACCGCGGAGCGCGGCCATGGTCCGGCGGTACGGCGGCAAGGCGGTCGCCACGGTCGGTCTGGTGCTGACGGCGGCGGCGCTGGCGATGTTCGCCTTCGCCGGTACCGACTCGCCGATCTGGTTCATCGAGGTGATCTTCTTCATCCAGGGTGTGGGGATGGCGAACATCATGCCCCCGGCGACCGAGTCGATCATGTCGTCGCTGCCCCGGGAGAAGGCCGGAGTGGGCTCGGCGGTGAGCAACACGGTCCGTCAGGTGGCCGGCGCGCTCGGCGTCGCGGTGCTCGGTTCGGTGCTCTCCGGCGTCTACCGCGACCAGATCGCACCCGCGGCCCAGGCGCTGCCCGACCCGGCCCGGGAGGCGGTCTCCGAGTCGATCTCCGCAGCGTACGGGGCGGCCGAGCGGCTCGGCCCGGCCGGCGCCTCGGTGATCGGCGCGGCCAACGACGCCTTCGTCAACGCCATGCACTGGGCGGCCGGGATCTCGGCGGTCATCGCCGCCCTCGGCATCGTCGTGGTGATGCGCTGGCTGCCCGGCCGGTCGGCCGAGGAGCAGGTGCTGCCCCCGGAGCCGGTGGTCGACCCCGATCCCGAGTTGGTCGCCGCGTAACGCCCGCGAGACAATGGTGGACATGACCGAGACGACGGATGCTCCGCGGGCGCCAGGGCGCCCGCGGAGCATCCGCGCCGACGAGGCGATCCTGGAAGCCGCGCTCGACCTGCTCGCCGAGGGCAGCACCGTCGAGGCGCTCTCCATCGAGTCGATCGCCAGCCGGGCCGGGGTGGGCAAGGCGACGATCTACCGGCGCTGGTCAGGCAAGGAAGCGCTGCTGCAGGACGCGCTGCGCCGGCTGAAGCCGCCACCGCCGGAGCCGCCCGGCCAGTCAGTCCGCGAGGATCTGATCATGCTGGTCGGCTCGACCGGGCAGAACGCGGATTCCCGGATCGGGAAAATCATGCCGTGCATCATGCCGCTGGTGAACCGCAGCCCGGAGCAGTACCGGCTCTACCAGGAGGTGGTCGAGCCGCGGCGGCGGATGCTCCGGGAGGCGTTGCGCCGGGGGATCGCACTCGGCGAGATCCGGGCTGACGTCGACATCGAACTCGCCGTGTCGCTGCTGACCGCCCCGCTGGTGATGCAGCGGGTGCTGCGGGCCAACCCGCACCTCGACGAGACAGACCTGGCCACCCGGATCGTCGACACGGTCATCGCCGGCATCGCCGCCCGCTGAGCCCCGGCGCTCCGGGCCGGCTGTCGGTGGTCGGGATGGGGCCGGGTGACCCGCGTCGGGATCACGCGTCACCGCCCGGAGCCCGGCCGTCACCCGTACCGCGTCCCGCCGGCCTCAGCCCCGCCGCTGGTGGTCACGCAGCCGGTGCAGCCGCAGCGCGAGCTGCACCTCCAGCGCCCGGTCCGGCTTCTGCCACTGCGGGCCGAGCAGCTGACCGACCCGTTCCAGTCGCTGGGTCACCGTGTTGACGTGCACATGCAGCAGCTCCGCCGCCCGGGCCAGACTGCCGCCCACCCCGAAGTACGCCTCCAGGGTCCGCACCAGCGCGGTGCCCCGGCGGGCGTCGTAGTCGACGACCGGCCCGACCGTGTCGGCCAGGAACCGGGCCACGTCCCGGTCGGTGCCGTCCTCCACCGCGCCGAGCAGCAGCCCGACAAAGCCGAGTTCGGCGCTGCTCGCCCCCTGACCGGCCCGGCCCAGGGCGCGCAGCGCGGTGAGGCACCGGTCCGCCTCACGTGCCGACTCGGCGAGACTCGCCGCTCCGGCCGACGGTCCACCGGCACCGGCGGTCACCGGCCGTCCGGTCACCCGGGCCAGGTCGCGGACCACCGCCCGGGCCGCCGACCCGGCGTCGCCGCCCGGGAGCATCAGCACCACCCGCCCGTCCCGGGCCGCGGCCAGGCCACCCTGGGTCGAGGCGTACGTGGCGGCCCACGAGGCGATCCGCTGGCGTACCGAGGCGCTGTTCGCCGTCGGATCGTCGCCGACCGCGACCAGGATGTGCGGGGCGTCCAGGTCCACACCCAGTCGACGGGCCCGCGCGTGCAGTGCGGCCGGGTCCTGCACCGGCCGGGCGATCAGGTCGTCCAGCAGCTCACCCCGGACCCGGCCCTCCGCCTCCGCGACCGACTGCCGGAACAGCAGCAGCAACGCGGTGACCAGTGCGGCTCGTTCCAGGATCCGCTGGTCGGCGTCGACCAGTTCCTCGTCCGGCCGGAGCACCAGTGTGCCGAGGTTCTCGGTACCGGCGACCACGGCGGCGTACCAGAGATCACCCCGGCGTACGCTCCGCCCCTCGGTACGGGACGCGGCCACCGCCTCGTGCCGGGCCGCCCGGTCCGGCTCGGCGAGGTGTCCGACCTGGGCCAGGATCCGGCCCTCGGCGTCCAGGGCCAGCAGGGCGCCGCCCAGCACCCCGGTCACCGCCGCCGCAACGTCCTCCACCCCGCCGCCGCGCAGCACCAGCGCGGTCATCCGGTCGTGGGCGGCCGCGGCCCGCTCCACCGAGGCGCTGTGTGCCCGGATCGTGGCGTTCGCGGCGGAGAGTTCGGCCAGCGCCGCCCGGGTCTCGGCGAGCAGTCGCGCGGTGTCGATCGCCACGGCCGCGTGTGCGGCCAGGGAGAGCAGCAGCGACACCTCTTCCCGGGCGAACGGCCGGGCCGACCGGTTCGCCGCGTAGAGCACCCCGATCACCCGCGCGCCGAGCCGCAGCGGGACGCCGAGGATGGCGACCAGCCCCTCCTCGCCCACCCCGGCGTCGATCTCCCCGGTGTGGTGGAACCGTTCGTCCTCGGGGTAGTTCGCGGTCGCGTACGGGCTGCCGGTCTGGGCCACCAGCCCGCCCAACCCGGCACCCATCGGCAGCCGGAGTCCCTGGAAGCGTGCCGAGATCGAACCGTCGGTGACCCGCATGTACGTGTCACCCCGCTCGTCGTCGACCAGCGTCATGTACGCCACGTCGGTGCCGAGCAGGTGGCGCGCCCGGCGCACGATCGCCCGCAGTACGGCGTCGGAGTCCCGCAGCCCGGCGAGGTCGCTCGCGGTGTCGTACAGGCCGGAGAGTTCCGCCTCGCGGCGCCGCCGCCGTTCCAGCAGGGCCCGGACCCGCAGCGCGACCACCTTCGCCTGTTCGAGCTCACCGAGTCGCTCGGCGGTCAGACCGGCGGACCGGGCCGCCACCAGCGGTCCCTCGAACTCGACCGGCGCGGCCTCCCGCTCCAACAGTTCCAGGAACTCGATCGGCGACGACACGGCGTCCATTCTGCGTGACACCCCGGGTCAGTTCGCCGTCCAGCCCCCGTCGAGGGGGATCGAGGCGCCGGTGATGAACGCGGCGGCGGGGGAGCACAGGTAGGCGAGCAGTTCGGCGACCTCCTCCGGCTCGATCAGGCGCTTGATCGCCGCCCGGGCCAGCATGATCTTCTCGACCACCTCGTCCTCGGCGATGCCGTGCCGCGCCGCCTGCGCCGCGATCTGCCCCTCCACCAGCGGGGTACGCACGTACGCCGGGTTGACGCAGTTGGCGGTCACCCCGTGCGCCGCGCCCTCCAGGGCGACGACCTTGGAGAGTCCCTCCAGTGCGTGCTTCGCCGACACGTACGCCGACTTGTACGCCGAGGCGCGCAGCCCGTGCACGGAGGAGATGTTGACGACCCGGCCCCAGCCGCCCGCGTACATGTGCGGCAGTGCCCGGCGGACGAGCCGGAACGGCGCCTCCACCATCACCCGGTGCAGGTGGGCGAAGCGGTCCGGCGGGAACTCGTCGACCGGGGCGACGTGCTGCAGTCCGGCGTTGTTGACGACGACGTCGACCTCGGCGTCGATCTCGGCGACGGCCCGTGGGTCGGACAGGTCGGCGGCGACCGCCCGGCCGCCGATCTGCGCGGCGACCGCCTCGGCCCGGTCGGCGTCCAGGTCGACCACGGTGACCGCCGCACCGGCCGCGGCCAGTCGGACGGCGCAGGCCCGGCCGATTCCGCTGCCGCCGCCGGTGACCAGTGCGGTGCGCCCGGACAGGTCCAGGCGTACGACGTTCGGGACGATCGCCGTGAGCTGGTCCGCCGACCGGTCGCCGGCGTCGTCCGGGCCCGCCGCCTCGGGCCGCTGCTCCCGCCACTGCGCGGGCTGGCCGTCCGGCCCGGGTTCTACCGTCATGGCGCAAGAAGCTACGAGTTCCCCGGTCGGCCGCACATGGGCGTCGGACACATACTCCGGTCCCTGGTTATGTGGCGAACCGGGCGGTACGGCAGTGTGTCGGGTGGTGCCGCTGGGGCGGGCGTGTCGCCGTTCCGGGCGTCGGTGCCGGCCGTTAGGGTGTCGAACACACGTACGTGTTGTGGCAGGGGAGGGGGCGGCGTGCGGGCGGATGGCGCGCGTAGCGACGGCGCGCGTGCCGACGACACGCGTGCGCTCGGCCCGCAGGGGGCCAGCCCGCAGGGGGCCAGCGCGCGGACCGACGGCGTGCGCGCGGCCGGTGGCCCGCGGGCGAAGGGCGTGCGGGTGCTCGGCATCGACCCGGGACTGACCCGGTGCGGGGTCGGCGTGGTCGAGGGAATGCCCGGTCGGCCCTGCGCCCTGGTCGCCTACTACGTCGTCTACACGGATCCCGGGGACGAACTGCCACTGCGGCTGCTGCACCTGGACACCGCGCTGACCGCGTTGGTGGCCGAGCACCGACCGCAGAGCGTCGCGGTGGAACGGGTCTTCAGCCAGCACAACGTGCGGACGGTGATGGGCACCGCCCAGGCGAGCGCGGTGGCCGTACTGGCCGGTGCCCGGGCGGGACTGCCGGTGCAGACGTACACCCCGAGTGAGGTGAAGGCGGCGGTGACCGGGTCGGGGCAGGCCGACAAGGCGCAGGTGACCGCGATGGTCACCCGGTTGCTGCGGCTGGACGCCCCGCCCCGGCCGGCGGACGCGGCGGACGCCCTGGCACTGGCCATCTGCCACATCTGGCGGGGCGGCACCCGGGCCAGGCTGTCGGCGGCGGCCGGTGCCGCGCGGCACGGGCTGACCACACGGCGGCCGGGTACCCGGCGACAGGGAGGAGCGGCATGATCGCCAGTGTGCGTGGAGTGGTCGCCGGATTGTCCCCGGACAGTGCGGTGATCGAGGTCGGTGGGGTGGGGCTGGCGGTGCAGTGCGCGCCGGGCACCCTGGCCGGTCTGCGGGTGGGCTCGCCGGCCCGGCTCGCCACCAGCCTGGTCGTCCGGGAGGACTCGCTGACCCTGTACGGCTTCGCCGACGACGAAGAGAAGCAGCTCTTCGAGTTGCTGCAGACCGCCAGCGGGGTCGGCCCCCGGCTGGCCCAGGCGGTGCTCGCCGTGCACACACCGGACACGGTGCGCCGGGCGATCGCGGGTGGCGACACCGCCACCCTGACCAGGGTGCCGGGGATCGGCAAGAAGGGCGCCGAACGGCTGGTGCTGGAGCTGCGGGACCGGATCGGGCCGGTGGCGGTCGGTCCGGACGGCGCGGCCGGGGTCACCGCCGGGGCCTGGACCGAGCAGGTTCGCCAGGCGCTGGTCGGGCTCGGCTGGACGGCCGCCCAGGCGGACCAGGCGGTGGCCGCGGTCGCCGAGACCGTCGACGGCGAGGTCCCGCCGGTGCCCGTGCTGCTCAAGCAGGCCATCCGACTGCTCGGTAAGACCCGATGACAGAGCCGGGGGAGATGACCGACTGGTCCGGTGGTTACGGTCCCGGGGACGGCGAGCCGGGCGAGGGACTGGTCTCGGCGTACGCCAGTGACGCGGAACGGGACGCGGAGGTCAGCGTCCGCCCGAAGCGGCTGGCCGACTTCATCGCCCAGCACCGGGTACGCGACCAGCTCGACCTGCTGCTTCAGGGCGCGATGGGCCGGGGCACCCCGCCGGACCACATCCTGCTCTCCGGCCCGCCCGGCCTGGGCAAGACCACCCTGGCCAACATCGTCGCGGCCGAGTTGGGGGCGGGGATCCGGGTCACCAGCGGTCCGGCGATCGAACGCTCCGGCGACCTGGCGGCGATCCTGACCAGCCTCGCCGAGGGTGACGTCCTGTTCATCGACGAGATCCACCGGATCGCGAAGCCGGCCGAGGAACTGCTCTACAGCGCGATGGAGGACTTCCGGGTCGACGTGGTGGTCGGCAAGGGACCGGGCGCGACCGCGATCCCGCTGGACGTGGAACCGTTCACCCTGGTCGGCGCGACCACCCGGTCCGGCCTGCTCACCGGGCCGATGCGGGACCGGTTCGGTTTCGTGGCGCACCTCGACTTCTACTCCCCGGACGAGCTGGACGCCCTGCTGCAGCGCTCGGCCCGGATTCTCGGGGTGCCGATCACCGAGGAGGGCTCGGCGGAGATCGCCGGCCGGTCCCGGGGCACGCCCCGGATCGCCAACCGGCTGCTGCGCCGGGTGCGCGACTTCGCCGAGGTCCGGGCCGACGGCACGGTCACCCGGGAGACCGCGCGGGCGGCGCTCCAGGTGTACGACGTCGACGAGCTGGGTCTCGACCGGCTGGACCGGGCGGTGCTGACCGCGCTGGTCGACTCGTTCCGGGGCGGCCCGGTGGGGCTCTCCACGCTGGCGGTGGCGGTGGGGGAGCAGCCGGACACCGTGGAGGAGGTCTGCGAGCCGTTCCTGGTCCGGGCCGGGCTGCTGGCGCGTACACCCCGGGGGCGGGTGGCGACCGCGTCCGGATGGCGTCACTTGGGGCGTACGCCCCCGAATGGTACATTTGGCGCTGGAACACCGTCGGCACCCGACCTGTTCACCGCCGGAGCCTCCGACCCGTGACCGGAACGTGATCCGTACCGCATTCGGTGATTCTCAGGCGCAGGGACTAGACTCGCCGCGGTTTGACAGGACGTGAGATCCTGCCTCCGCTCCGGCATTCCCGTGTCGCGACGAGGCCGATGGGAAGGTCATAAAACAGTGCCTTTGGCAGCACAGAACAGTGGCGGCGGGCTCGGCGGTCTGATGCCGATCCTCATGATCGTCCTGCTCTTTGGCGTCATGTACTTCATGATGATCCGGCCGCAGCAGAAGCGGCGTCGTGAGGCGGAGCAGATGCAGTCCGCACTCTCCGCCGGCGACGAGGTGGTCACCATCGGTGGCCTCTACGGCACGGTCACCGGGGTTGACGACGAGACCGTGATGATCGAGGTTGCGCCCGGTGTGCAGACCCGGTACGCGCGGCCGGCGATCGCCCGGGTCGTCAAGCAGGTGGAGCGGGTCGAGCAGGTGCCGGACGAGGTCGAAGTCAAGGAGTGAGCGACCCGGACGACGGGGCAGCCTTGGCAT
This sequence comes from Plantactinospora sonchi, assembly GCF_036422035.1. Lineage (NCBI taxonomy): Bacteria > Bacillati > Actinomycetota > Actinomycetes > Micromonosporales > Micromonosporaceae > Plantactinospora > Plantactinospora sonchi. The sequence goes on along the minus strand of NZ_JAZGQK010000024.1, from coordinate 50,603 downwards.
CGAAGATAATGGATAACCGTGCCGGTGGGAGGTCCTACCGGTGCGGTACGTACGTCGCCGGACAGGCCGGCGCCCGACCCGCCGCCCACAACTAGCGGCCGAACCGCGCAGGGAGACAGGACAACCGTGGCACCACCTCAGGGACAGATGCGACCCGGGCGGCAGATTGCCGTACTCGGGTTCATCTTCGTCGTCCTATACCTTCTGGTGTTCTTCGCCGCAGGCGCCCAGGGCAGTTGGACCGACCGGCTCCATCCGAAGCTCGGCCTGGACCTCGTCGGCGGGACCCGGATGACCCTGGAGGCGGCCACCGAGGCCGGCCAGGCGCCGCCGGCGGAGGCGCTGGAGGAGGCGCGGCAGATCATCCAGGCGCGGGTCGACGGCCGTGGCGTCGCCGAGGCCGAGGTCGTCACCGAGGGCAACCGCAACATCGTGATCTCGGTGCCCGGCCAGAACGCCGACCTCGGTGACATCGGTACGCCGGCCGAGTTGCGGTTCCGCAAGGTGCTCAAGACCGCCGACGGCGGTGGCCCGGTGACGGCGCCGACCCCGGGCGCCAGCGGCAGCCCGGCGCCGTCCGGCAGCCCCAACCCGTCCGCCAGCGTCGCGCCGTCCGGCAGCCCCAAGCCGGCCGTGACCGGGTCGCCGGGAGCCGGCGGTGGCCAGGGTGGTGGCGCGCCCGCCTCCCCGTCGCCCAGTGCCTCGGCCACGCCGACGCCGACCGCCTCGGCGAGCGCGCCGGCGACCGATCCGGAGAACCAGACGCTGGACCAGCAGCGGGCCGCGGTGGAGCAGAAGGTGGGCGCGGAGGCCTGGGCCGCGGCGAACGGTCTGCAGGCCCCGGCGGACTTCAGTGCCGACCCGGCGCTCGCCGCGAAGCTCGCGCCGTTCGCGGACCTGACCCCGGCGGAGATCCGGGTCCTGCCGCCGAACATCCAGTTCAACGTCCCGACGATCACCTGCGCGAAGCTGGACCAGCGGGCGCCGGGTTCGATCAAGGACGAGAAGCAGCAGGTGGTGGCCTGCGAGGGCGGCCAAATCAAGAACTTCCTCGACGTGGCGAAGGTGCTCGGCACCGACGTGGCGGACGCCGACGGCGTGCTCGACCAGCAGAGCAGCCAGTGGGTGGTCAGCCTGGACTTCACCGATGACGGTCAGACCAAGTGGACCAACCTGACCCGGGAGGCGTTCAACAACGACGGCGGGGCCTGCGACCAGGGCGCCCTCGGCGACGAGGGTCGTTGCCGGGTGGCCGTGGTGCTGGACAACGGCATCATCTCCTCGCCGGAGATCCAGGGCGTGCTCACCGGTGACTCCCAGATCACCGGCAGCTTCAACGCCGCCAGCGCGAACGACCTGGCCAGCCAGTTGCGCTACGGCGCGTTGCCGCTGACCTTCCAGCCGCAGGAGGCGCAGAACATCACCGCGACCCTGGGCACGGAGCAGTTGCGGGCGGGTCTGCTGGCCGCCGGCGTCGGCATGCTGCTGGTGATCATCTATGCGTTCTTCTACTACCGGCTGCTCGGCTCGGTGATCTTCTTCAGCCTGCTGCTCTCCGCCGTGCTGGTCTTCGGCGCGCTGGTGCTGCTCGGCCGGCAGATCGGGTTCACCCTGACGTTGGCCGGAATCGCCGGCTTCATCGTCTCCCTCGGTGTCGCCGCCGACTCCTTCGTCATCTACTTCGAACGTCTGAAGGACGAGATCCGGGAGGGTCGGAGTCCGCGCAGCGCGGTACCCCGGGCCTGGGCGCGGGCCCGCCGGACGATCATCTCGGCGAACGCGATCTCGATCATGGCCGCCGTGGTGCTCTACCTCGTCTCGGTCGGCACCGTGAAGGGCTTCGCCTTCGCGCTCGGTCTGGCCACCATTCTCGACCTGGTTGTCGTCTTCCTGTTCCGGCACCCGATCATGACGATGTTCGCGCGCACCCCGGCGTTCCTCTCGCCGAGGGTCAGCGGACTCGGCCGGGCGCTGCAGTCCAGCGACGACGAGAACCAGCCCGGCAAGCCGCGCGTGAAGGAGGCCTGAGATGAGCAGGAGTGGTCTTGCCAGCCGCTTGTACCGCGGTGAGGCCGGTCTCCAGATCGTTCCCCGCCGCAAGCTCTGGTTCGGCATCTCCGGTGGCCTGGTGCTGCTGGCCGTGCTGAGCTTCGTGCTGCAGGGGTTCAGCCTGGGCATCGAGTTCAAGGGCGGCAACGAGTTCCAGGTGCCGACCAGCGTCGGCACCATGGAGCGGGCCGAGGCGGCGGTCGAGGCGGCGCTCGCCGACGAGTCGACCGCGGACGGGCCGGCCCACGTGGTCTCCAGCCAGCAGGTCGGTGGGGGGAACGGAAACTATCTGTTCCGGACCACACCGCTGGACCAGCAGCAGGCCGACGACGTCCGGGCCGAGATCGCCCAGGAGGTTGGCCTCCCGGTCGAGCGGATCAGCGACAGCCGGGTCAGCTCCGCCTGGGGCGGCCAGGTCACCGAACGGGCCCTGATCGGTCTGGTGATCTTCCTGGTGCTGGTATCCGCGTACCTGGTGGTCCGGTTCGAGATCCGGATGGCGGTCGCCGCGATCGCGGGCCTCGCCCTCGACCTGGTGCTCACCGCCGGCATCTACTCGGCGGTCGGCTTCGAGGTCACCCCCTCGACCATCGTCGGCTTCCTCACCATCCTCGGTTTTGCCCTGTACGACACGGTCGTGGTCTTCGACAAGATCCAGGAGAACACCCGGGGCATCACCGGCGGCAGTACGCAGACCTACCCCGAGGCGGCCAACCTGGCGCTGAACCAGACCCTGATGCGGTCGATCAACACCTCGGTGGTCGCCCTGCTGCCGGTCGGTGGTCTGCTCTTCATCGGTGCCGGCCTGCTCGGCGCCGGCACGCTGAAGGACCTCGGCCTGGTGCTCTTCGTCGGTATGGGCGCCGCGTTCTTCTCGTCGATCTTCCTGGCCACCCCGTTGCTCGTCAGCCTCAAGGAGCGGGAGCCGAGGATCAGGACGCACACCCAGCGGGTCCTCGCCCGTCGGGCGGGTGCCGGGCGCGACGGTGCGGTGCGCCGCCCGTCCCGGCAGCCCGGCCAGCCGCGCCCGGCCGAGTCGGCCGACGCGTCGGTGGAGGAGGAGCCGGTCACGGCCGAAACCTCGGCGGAGGTCGACCAGGCCGCCCTGGCCGCCGCCGCCCCGAAGGTCGGAGCCCGACCCACGGTGGGCAAGCGTTCCGGCTCCGCCGGGGCACGGGGTGGGCGTTCCGGCGGTAACCGGCCGGGCGGCAAGCGGCGCTGAACCGGTCACGCCGACCGCCGTCCGTGGCGGGCGCGCGACGCGCTGAACGCGACATCAAGGGCGTCCGCCGGGCCATCCAGGTGGCCCGGCGGCCGCCCCCGGCTGAAATGCCCCACCCCGGGGGGGGGGGCCGCGGGGCGCGCCGCCGCCGGGGCGGCGCCGCGCGGCCCCCCGGGCGCCCCCCCCCCACGCCTCCGCATGAAAGGACACACCCGTGACGGAGAGCCCCAGCGAGGCACGCGGCGACAGCGGTCCCCTGACCGCCCAGTTGGTCGCCAGCCGGGTGTTGGACGTGCCCGACTTCCCCAAACCGGGCATCCTCTTCAAGGACCTCATGCCGCTCTTCGCCGACGGCGCGGTGTTCCGTGAGGTGATCGACGGCATCGTCGAGCACCACGGCCGCGACTCGTTCGACACGGTGGTGGGGATCGAGGCGCGGGGTTTCGTGGTGGCCGCGGCCATCGCGTACGCGACCGGGGTCGGTGTGGTGCCGGTGCGCAAGGCCGGCAAGCTGCCCCGCCCCGCCTACACCGCCTCGTACGCCCTGGAGTACGGCGAGGCGACGCTGGAGGTGCACCAGGACGCCTTCACCGCCGGGCACCGGGTACTGGTGGTGGACGACGTACTCGCCACCGGTGGGACCGCGCAGGCGACGCTGGAACTGGTCGAGCGGGCCGGCGGCACCGTGGCCGGCTTCACCGTGCTGCTCGAACTGAGCTTCCTGAAGGGCCGGGAACGGCTGGCGCCGAGGCCGGTCCACGCCCTCCTAACCGTTTGATCCCCATTGACCGCCTCGACCGATCCGTACGTCCGGAGGACGGTCGCCGGGCCGGTGGGACGGGTACGATTGCCGTTCGTGGTCGAGCGCCGTGACGTGCGCCCGGCTGGTGCGGGACGGGGTTGACCGGCTACGGTCGGCTCGTTCCCGGCGAGGTGTTGAGGAGGCCGGTGTCCCACGATGTCGCCCCTCCGGCGGAGGGTACGGTGCGTCCCACCAACGAAGCTGATGGTCCTGCCGACGCCGTGACCGGCACGGACGGTGTCGCCGCCCCGGCAGCGGGTCCCGCGCGTCCCGCGGCCGGCTCCAACGGGGCGCGGCGCGCCACCTCCGAGGGCGCTGACTCCGGTGTCGCCCCCGACGACCACCCGCCGAACGGTCCCGATGTGGCCGACGGTGGCTCCGCCTCCGACGGCTCTGGCGGTGGTACGACCGATCCGGTCGGTTCCGCGGGGTCCAGCGCCGGTTCGACCGGTTCTGGCGGATCCACTGTTGGTTCGTCCGGTACGGCGGGCACAACTGCGCCGAGTCCCGTCTCGGCGGGTTCCGAGGCGCCGGTGCCCTCGACCGGTCCGGCCCGTGCCGGCCTGCCGGGTGCCGGCCCGGCCGGTACGGACGCGTCCAGCGCCGGTCCGGCGGGCCAGGCGGTGCCGCATGCCGGCACTGCCGACGCGGGCGCACCGGGTGCCGGTTCGACCGGCTCCGTGACGCTGAGCGGCGGCACGACCGGCAACGGGACCGTGCCGGCGGTGGTCGGCCGCAACGGCGTCGCGACGCCGGGCCGCCCGGCGGTCGGCGACGAGATCCCGGGCGTCGCCGCCGACAGCCCGTCGTCCGCGTCGAGCTTCGCGTTCGCCAACGCCCCGACTGGTCGTCGGGTCCGTGCCCGGCTGGCCCGGTTCAACGCCCCGTGGCAGACGCCGCAGGTGAGCGAGGTGCTGGAGCCGCTGATCGCCACGCACCGGGCGTCCCACCCCAAGGCCGACGCCCGGCTGCTGCAGCGCGCCTTCGACATGGCCGCCCGGTGGCACTCCGGGCAGTACCGCAAGTCCGGCGACCCGTACATCACCCATCCGCTGGCGGTGGCCACGATCCTGGCCAACCTGGGCATGGACACCACCACCCTGGTCGCGGCGTTGCTGCACGACACCATCGAGGACACCGACTACGGCCTGGAGCAGATGCGGGTCGACTTCGGCGCCGAGGTCGCCCTGCTGGTCGACGGCGTCACCAAGCTCGACAAGGTGAAGCTCGGGGACGCGGCCAAGGCGGAAACGATCCGCAAGATGGTGGTCGCGATGGCCAAGGACCCCCGGGTCCTGGTCATCAAGCTGGCCGACCGGCTACACAACATGCGTACCCTGACCTTCCTGCCGGTGACGAAGCGGGAGCAGAAGGCCAAGGAGACCCTGGAGATCCTCGCCCCGCTGGCCCACCGGCTGGGTATGAACACCATCAAGTGGGAGTTGGAGGACCTGGCCTTCGCCAACCTCTTCCCCAAGCGGTACGAGGAGATCAACCGGCTGATCGGCGAGCACCAGCCGCAGCGGGAGGCACTGCTTCGCCAGGTGACCCAGAAGGTGCAGGTCGACCTGCGATCCGCCAAGATCAAGGCAGAGGTGACCGGGCGACCGAAGCACCTCTACTCGATCTACCAGAAGATGATCGTCCGGGGTCGGGACTTCAACGACATCTACGACCTGGTCGGCGTACGCATCCTGGTCGACACGGTGCGCGACTGCTACGCGGCACTCGGTGTGATCCACGCGAACTGGCAGCCTGTTCCGGGCCGGTTCAAGGACTACATCGCGATGCCGAAGTTCAACATGTACCAGTCGCTGCACACCACGGTCATCGGGCCGAGCGGCAAGCCGGTCGAGATGCAGATCCGGACGTACGCCATGCACCGCACGGCCGAGTTCGGTATCGCCGCGCACTGGAAGTACAAGGAGAAGAAGGGCGAGACGGTCGTCGGCCCGCCGGCCCACATCGACGAGATGACGTGGCTGCGGCAGCTGCTGGACTGGCAGCGCGAGGCGGCGGACCCGAGCGAGTTCCTCGACGCGCTCCGCTTCGACCTCTCCAGCCAGGAGGTCTACGTCTTCACCCCCAAGGGGGACGTGATCCCGCTGCCGACCGGTTCGACGCCGGTGGACTTCGCCTACGCGGTGCACACCGAGGTCGGGCACAAGTGCATCGGCGCGCGGGTGAACGGCAAGCTCGTCCCGCTCGAGTCGACACTTTCCAACGGCGACGTGATCGAGATCTTCACCTCGAAGTCGGACACCGCCGGTCCGACCCAGGACTGGCTGGGCTTCGTCAAGAGTCCGCGCGCCCGGACGAAGATCCGGCAGTACTTCAACAAGGAACGCCGCGAGGAGGCGATCGAGGCCGGCAAGGACGCGATCGTCAAGGCGATGCGCAAGCAGGGCATGCCGTTGCAGCGGATGCTGACCACGGACAACCTGATGACCATCGCCCGGGACCTGCACCTGGCCGACGTCGCCTCGCTCTACGCCGCGGTGGGGGACAGCCAGGTCTCCGCCCAGTCGGTCGTGCAGAAGCTGATGGCCGGGTACGGTGGCGAGGAGGGCGCGGCCGAGGATCTCGCCGAGACCGCCGTCGCCACCCGTCCGCCGCGACGCTCCGGCGGAAGCGGCGACCCGGGCGTGGTGGTCCGTGGGGTCAGCGACGTCTGGATCAAGCTCGCCCGATGCTGCACGCCGGTCCCGCCGGACTCGGTCTTCGGCTTCGTCACCCGCTCCGGCGGGGTGAGCGTGCACCGCGACGACTGCGCCAACGCCGAGGAACTGCGGGTGCAGAGCGAGCGGATCGTCGAGGTCAGTTGGCGGCTCACCTCCGCGTCGACGTTCCTGGTCGCGATCCAGGTCGAGGCGCTGGACCGGCACAAGCTGCTCGCCGACGTCACCCGGGTGCTCTCCGACGAGCGGGTCAACATCCTCTCCGCGACCGTCACCACCACCCGGGACCGGGTGGCGGTGAGCCGGTTCAGCTTCGAGATGGCCGACCCGAAGCACCTCGGGCACCTGCTCGCCGCGGTGCGCAAGGTCGACGGGGTCTTCGACGCGTACCGGGTCACCTCGGGCGCCTGACGGCCGGGGTCGAAGCTAGTGGAGCGGTAGCAGCGGCCCGCCGTCGAGCACCCGCAACGCGGTCCGGGCCGCCTCCGCGAGGGTGCCGGCACGGGGGTTGACGCCGGCCTCGGGCCGGGCGTTACCCGCCGGCGGGGTCGGCGGTGCTCCCGCGGCGAACTCTTCGAGGCGGGCGCGGTCGATCGTGGCGAGCAGGTCACGGGCGGCATCCGTGGCCGGCGTCTCGACCTCCACCTCACACCACCACGCCGCGCTGACCAGGTCCCGTACCGCTGTCGGGTCCTCGGCCAGCAGGGTGCGGGCGGCGGCGACCACCTCGCCGGCGCGGCGCGCCGTTTCCGGTTCGACGGTGCGCGGCGGTCCGGCGCCGTCAGGGCCCTCGGACGCCCGGTCCAGCAGCGCCGTCAGCAGCCGGTCCCAGCGGGCCAGGCCGACGGCGTCGGCGAACGGCCGGCCGGCGAGGACCGCGAGCGCCGCCCGCGCCGCCCGCCCGGTCCGCTCGTCGGACGAACCGGCGAGCCGGGTCAGCGCCGCCCGGCTGGCCGGCGGTAGACCGTCGAGCACCCGGCGCAGGGCGGCCCAGGGGCTGACGCCGACCCGGAGCCAGACCCACTCGGCGGTCGCGACGACATCGACGACAAGCTCGGGCCGGGTCGCCAACTCGCCCGCCAGGAGGTCGAGCCCGGAGCACAGCCCGCCCTCCAGGTCCTGGGCGAGCAGCGTCCAGCGGGCGGCCTGGTCGCCGGGATCACGGGCAAGTCGTTCCTCGCAGTACCGGGACACCTTGTGCCAGGTCGCCCGTCCGTTCGTGTTCGCCCAGAACGGGTCGGTCCGGGGCAGCGCGTCGAGGTCGCGTACCACCGTTTCCACCGCGCGGACCAGCCGCGCGACGAAGTCGGGAGCGTCCACGGCGACGCCCTCCCGGCGTAGCTCCCGCAGAGACCGGGGCAGGTCGTCGGCGAGTGCCGGATGTCCGGACATGTGTCCGCCCCCTCCTGACACGCAAGCGCCCGGCACCGCGAACGCGGTGCCGGGCGCTTCCGAATACGGGTCGGTCAGCCGACCGGGGCGCCCATGGTCAGGCTCTTGATCACAACTTCCTTCTTCGGATGACCGCCGCCGGCCTGCTGGGCGAAGGCGCCGTCGTCACCGGCCGCGCCCACCTGCGAGACCAGGTCCAGACCCTGGGTGACCGTGCCGAGCACGGTGTACTGGGCGGGCAGTTCCGAGTCGCCGTAGACGATGAAGAACTGGCTGCCGCTGGTGCCGGGCTGGCCGGAGTTGGCCATCGCGATGACTCCGGCCGGGTACGGCGGGCGCTTGTCGGTCGGCAGGTTCTCCTCGGCGAACCGGTACGACGGACCACCGGTGCCGTCGGTCTCCTTCCACGCGCTGCCGGCGGCGACACTCGGGTCGCCGCACTGCAGCACCTGGAGCCCCTGGGTGACCAGGCGGTGGCACTTGGTGTTGTCGAAGAACTTCTTCTCGGCCAGGTGGCTGAAGCTGGCCGCGGTGCACGGAACCTCGTGCAGGTTGAGCTTGGCGGTGATCGGACCGAGGCTGGTGTCGATCGTCATGATCTGGCTGCCGGTGTTCTTCGCCGTGGTCGGCGGCAGCCCCACGTCCTTGGTCGTCGGGCTGCGCTGCTCGGCCGGGATCTCGGTCCAGTCACAGGTGGCGCCGGCCGCCTGGCTCCCGCCGGTCTCCTTGTCGTCACCGAGGCTCGCCACCAGCCAGACGGTGCCGGCGACCACCAGCAGCAACGCCACGCCCGCGCCGATACTGGCCTGGAGCTGCCGGCGCTTGCGGGCCGCGGCGGCCCGCTCGGCCATATCCCGTTCCAGCTTTGCCCGCGCCGCGGCGCGTTGCCGCTCTCTGGTGGACGTCACGGTGGCTCCTCCTGGACTATGTGCAGCTGCGCGGTGGGCGTCCGCGGCTGGGTGGTCTGGGGCGGTCTGGGGTGCTCAGGAAACTCCGGCAGCCGTCGGACTGGCCGAGGGCGACGCCGGTGGCGTGCTCGCCGGCGGTACCGCCGTCGGGTCGGTCGAGGACGGCTCGCCGACCGTGAGGCTCTGGATCACCACGTCGGTCTTCGGCTTCACCTTGCTGCCAGAACCATTGTCCACGGTCTCCAGGGCACCGATCTTCTTGATCACGTCGAGGCCGGCCGTGACGGTGCCCACCACCGAGTACTTCGGCTCGGCGGTGACGAAGTCCTTGAAGAAGATCAGGAACTGGCTGCCGTTGGCCCCCGGCGGGGTGCCGATCATCGCCACCGTGCCGGCCGGGTAGCGGGCGGACGCGGCGGTCGCCGACGGGCTCGGCGAGGGGCTGCCGGACGGGCTGGCCGAGGCGGTCGTGGTGGGGGTTCCGGACGGCTCGGCCGACGGGGTCGCCGAGGGGTCGTCCGCCGATCCGGCCGGCACGTTCTCGTCGAAGAAGGTGTACGTCGGACCGCCGAACCCGGTGTCGGTCGGGTCGCCGCAGCGCACCGCCCCCTCGGTGGTGATCTCGCTGCACTTGGTGTTGTCGAAGAAGGCCTTGCCGGCCAGGTGGGTGAAGCTGGCGGCGGCGCAGGGCGCCTTGGCGAGATCCAACTGGACCGTGACCGGCTCGCCCTGGTTGGTGGTGATCGTCATCGGGCGGGTGCCGGTGGTCGGGAGGTCGCGGGTGGGCGGCGTGCCGACGTCCTTCAGGTTCGTGTTGACCTGGGTGTCCTGCGTCGTCCAGGCGCAGACGTCCATGGCGGCCGGGTCGTTGGTCGGCTCGGAGTCGAAGCCGCCGAGTGCCCAGAACGAGCCGAGGGCGATCAGCAGCAGCGCCAGGGCGGAGCCGATACCGGCCCGGACCTGCCGCTTGCGCCGGGTCGAGGCCGCCCGCCGGGCCATCTGGCGGTCGAGCTTGGCCCGCGCCAGTTTGCGCTGCCGGTCCTTGCTGGAAGCCACCCGAGCTCCCCTTTCCATGTGCCCCTGGTCGTCGCCGACCTCTGGTCGCCGTACCCGATGTGTGCTGGCCGACAGCGTGCTCCGCCGTCGCGGCGTCAAGTGCGCCACGCCACACGCCCGCCAGAGTGTACGGGTACCGACTGGGAAAGTGTTGTACGAGGTCACCCCGAAACCATCGGAGATTATCACTGCCCCTCCGGCGGCCTCCCGGCCGGTGGATATGGTCGCGTCCGCGCGACCGGTGACGGATAGGGTGGGCGGAGCCAACCGTGAAGTGGAGGGAGCGGACGTGCTCGTCGCCGGCTTCCCCGCGGACGCCTTCGGCACCAACTGTTACGTGGTGGCCACCGCGCCCGGGGAACAGTGTGTCGTGGTCGACCCCGGCATCGGAGTCATCGATCAACTCGACGCGCTGCTGGCCGAGCATCGGCTGCGGCCGGCCGCCGTGCTGCTCACCCACGGCCACCTCGACCACACCTTCTCGGTCGCCCCGGTCTGCGGGGCCCGGGGGATCACCGCCTATGTGCACCCGGGCGACCGGGAGATGCTGGCCGATCCGGCCAAGGGGCTCTCCGCGGACCTGACCAGCCTGTTCGGTGGACGGCTGCCGTACGCCGAGCCGGAGGACGTCGCCGAGCTGACCGACGGGGCGACCCTGGCGCTGGCCGGGTTGGAGATCACCGTCGACCACGCACCGGGCCATACCGGCGGGTCGGTGCTGTTCCGGCTGCCGGGCGCGGGCCCGGCCGTCCGGTCCGACCTGCCCCTTCCACCTGGCGTGGACTGGGCGGCGGAGCAGATCTGCCTGGCGGGCGATGTCCTGTTCGCCGGTTCGATCGGCCGCACCGACCTGCCGGGCGGCAGCCTGCCGGCGATGCTGACGAGCCTGCGGGAGAAGATCCTCCCGCTCGCCGACGACACCGTCGTGCTGCCCGGCCACGGCCCCGCGACCTCCATCGGCCGCGAGCGGACGAGCAACCCGTACCTGATCGAGGTCGCAGACCTCGACGGGCCGAGTCGGGCGCCGTCCACCCGAGGCTGGTAATCCCCGCTCGCGCTCGTCGCGCGAGATCCGACAGGAGCACCGAGCATCATGAGCAAGCCACGACCGATCTCCGGTTTCCCGGAGTGGGCGCCGCCGCAGCGGATGATCGAGCAGTACGTCCTCGACCGCCTCCGGAGCACGTTCGAGCTGTACGGCTTCGCGCCGCTGGAGACCCGCGCGGTGGAGCCGCTGGAGCAGTTGCTGCGCAAGGGGGAGACCTCGAAGGAGGTCTACCTGATCAGCCGGTTGCAGGAGGAGGCGGGCGCCTCCGCCGGGGAGGGCAGCCTCGGGCTGCACTTCGACCTGACCGTGCCGTTCGCCCGCTACGTCCTGGAGAACGCCGGCAAACTCCAGTTCCCGTTCCGGCGCTACCAGATCCAGAAGGTGTGGCGGGGTGAGCGCCCGCAGGAGGGACGCTACCGGGAGTTCCTCCAGGCTGACATCGACGTCGTCGACCGGGACACCCTGCCTCCACACTACGAGGCCGAGATCCCGCTGGTGATCGGCGACGCGCTCGCCGGGCTGCCGATCGGCGGTACCGACGGACGGTTGCCGATCCTCATCCAGGTCAACAACCGCAAGGTCCTGGAGGGCTTCTACCGGGGCATCGGCCTGGCCGACCCGCTGGCCGCGCTGCGGGCGGTGGACCGGCTCGACCGGGTCGGCCCGGACGGGGTGACGAAGCTGCTGGCCGAGACCGCCGGGGCGACCGACGCGCAGGCCAAGGCATGCCTGGCGCTGGCCGAGATCTCCGCGACGGACCCGTCGTTCGCCGACGCGGTCCGCGCCCTCGGGGTGACCGACCCGCTGCTCGACGAGGGCCTCGCCGAACTGGTCGCGGTGATGGAGAACGCCAGCACCTACGCTCCCGGGCTCTGCGTGGCGGACCTGCGGATCGCCCGCGGACTGGACTACTACACCGGCACCGTCTACGAGACCCAGCTGCGCGGCTTCGAGCGGTTCGGCTCGGTCTGCTCCGGCGGCCGGTACGACAACCTGGCCAGCGACGAGAACGTCCGGTTCCCCGGGGTGGGCATCTCGATCGGGGTGACCCGACTGCTCGGCCTGCTCTTCGGCGCGAACGCGCTGACCATCTCCCGGAGCGTGCCGACCTGTGTGCTGGTGGCCCTGGTCGACGAGGAGCGGCGGGCGGAGAGCAACCGGATCGCCGACGCCCTGCGCCGGCGTGGCATTCCGACCGAGGTCGCCCCGTCCGCCGCCAAGTACGGCAAGCAGATCCGGTACGCCGAGCGGCGCGGCATCCCGTACGTCTGGTTCCCGGGTGGCGACGAGGGCACCGGTGACGAGGTGAAGGACATCCGCTCCGGTGAGCAGGTCGGGGCGGCGGCGGACGTCTGGCAGCCGCCCGCGGCCGATCTGCGTCCGACGATCGGCGGCTGAGCCGACGCGTACCCGGCCGGCTGGCGGGAGCGGCGCGTTCGGCGGTCGGTGCTGACGGGAGCGGCGCGTTCGGCGGTCGGTGGTGGCGGGAGAGTGGAGTGTTCCGCCGCCACCGTCCGGGCCCGCCGCCTCCCGCGAGCGGTCGGTTCGCCGGACCTGTCAGCCGACGGGACAGCCGGCGGGCTGTGGGCGCGTCACGGGGGCGGGGTCACCGGTCCAGCGTTGGACCCACGAGACCTGTTCAGTCAGTACGGCGGCGAGCCCCTCCCGGCTCCGGACCCGGTGGCCCTCACCGGGGAGGAGGACCAACCGGCTGGCCGTACCCAGTGCGGTCAGCGCCTGGAACAGCAGGATCGCCTGCTCCGGCGGGGTGGCCGGGTTCTGGTCCTGCTGGCCGTGCAGGATCAGCACCGGGCGAGTGACCGACGGTGCCGCGAGAACGGCGTCGAAGTCCCGGTAGACCTGTTCGGCCTCCCACAGGGTGCGCCGCTCGTACTGGAAGCCGAGCGGGGTCAGCGTCCGGCAGTACGCCCCGCTGGCGACGATGCCGGCGGCGAACAGGTCGGTGTCGGCGAGCGTCAGCAGGGCCAGCGTGGCGGCGAAACTCTGCCCGTGCAGGACGAGTCGGTCGAGGTCCACGTGGTCGGCGAGCCGACGGTCCGTCACCGCTGCGGCGATCGCCCCGGTCGCCCGGGGGCGAAGTTCCTCGTCCGGTACCTCCGGCCACCACGGCAGTCGTACGTCGACGGTCGCCACGGCCAGCCCGAGCCGGGTCAGCCAGGGCAGATGCTCCGCGGTCGGCATCGGGCCGGCCGGCGCGTGGGGCCGTGGGCCCCGGCGGCCGGGCACGATCGACACGACGGTGGCGGCGGGCCGAACATTGTCGGCGGGCAGTCGGAGGGTGACCCGGGTGTGCCCCTCCCCGGTCGGATCGCCCAGATCCAGCTGCAACGGACGCCGTGCCGTCCGCCTGAGCGTCGCCCGACCGCCGCCCTCCACCCGGCGCACCGGCCGGTCGCCCGGTCCGGCCATCAGCAGGATGCCGCGCCGCCAGTCGGTGACCCGGATCGGCGCCGCACCCGGTGGCAGCGCCCGACGGTGCCGCGTCACGAGTGTCTCGCCGTCGTCCGCCGTGACGAGCAGCTCGACGCGACGGCCGCCGTTGCGGGTCGGCCCGCTCAACGCTGAGCGCAGGTGACCGTCCGTGTGGTCGACGTCGTCGAGGACGGGTTCGTGGAGTGGCCCGTGGTCCCCCAGCGTCCAGGTCCGGACCACCGGCTCGGCTCCCGGCCGCAGCAGGCTGAGGTGACCGGCGCCCGTGTCCGGGTGCCCGGTGAGGAGCCAGAGGGCGTCCCGCTCGCGCCGGACGTCCAACGGTCCGCCCGGCAGGGTGCCGGTCCAGGTCGGGGTGCCGTCGGCGTGCGTGGACACGACGGTCCGCCCGGGCTCGTCATCGGCATGGACGACGACCAGGCGTTCTCCGTCGGGGGAGCGGAGCCAGTCGACGTGCCGGGCCGGCGTGGGGATTGAGCGCCACCCGGCGGGCTCGTCCAGCGTGTACACGATCGGTTCCGGCCTGTCGGCCACCAGGGCGGCCAGGTGCCGTCCACACGGGCATCCACGGAGCGCCCGGTACGGGCGGGATGGCCCGGACACCGCCCGGGACGCCCCGCTGGCCACGTCGACGACGTACAGGGCGTGGCACAGCGGGGCGGCCGGACGCGCCGACGGAAGCACCCGTACGCGCGAGAACGGCGCGGCCTCGAAGGTGAGCGGTGTGTCGACGCCTCCCGGTACGGGCGGCGGATCGTCGGCCCGGCAGGGGGTCGCGACGACGAGTCGGTCGGTGCCGAGCCAGGCGATCGGCGGTGCCGTACCCGACGCCCCCGCCGGCTCGCCGGGCAGGGCCGGCCAGGTCACCGTGTCGGCGCCGGTGTCGAGAACCCAGGGGCGGACCCCGCCGTGGCGCAGGGCGTACCCGGCGAGCAGCGGCGGGCGGTCGGTGGCCTCGGCCCAGACCGGGTCGCCGACCGGCGCGTCCAACCCGGCGACGGGCCGGCTCGTGCCGTGTGGGTCGACCACCCGCAGCACCGTGCCGGGACGCGCCGCCGAGGGGACCACCGGTGACGCCACGACGCTGGCCCAGCCGGCGGCCGAGCGGGTCACCGTCGCCAGGGCCGGCTGGTCCAGCAGCCGGCCGACGATGTCGGCCGGCGCCGCGTCCGCCGGTGCGGGCCCAGCGGTCACGGTCAGCTCCGGAGCAGCGTCGGGTCATGCCGGCGCGGGGAGTGGGCATCGGTGGGTTCCACCGACGCCGTCCGGACGGCGGCCGGTGGTTCGTCCGGTGCGCCGCCCCCGGTCCGTGCGGTGGCGGTCAGCAGGCCGCGGATGGCGGTCAGGCCGACGACCGGACCGTACACGGCGGCGCCGTCCCGGTCGTAGCCGATCGCGGCTGGGATCGCGCCGCCGGCCTGTTCCACCGACTGGCCCTCCTCCAGCAGGCGGAACTCGACGGGACGCGCGGCGATCGCGGCGAGCTGCTCCCGCTGCGCCCACACCCCCCGGCAGCCGGGGCAGCCGGTCGATCCGTACACGACGATGTGCTGGATGTGCGGGATGCGTGCCGGATCGGTGGCGCGCTGGCCCGCGTGCTGACGCCGCCGCCACAGGATCATCGAGGCGCCGGCGCCGCCCGCGACGGCCACCAGTGCGACGAGGGAGGTGGCCGTCACCGTCGGCGGTGTCCGCAGCGCGGCGGCCAGCAACGCGAACGCCAGGATGGCGCAGGCGCCGGCGTGGCCCCAGCCGAAGCGGGTGACGAGGGTGCGGCCGAAGCAGGCGCACGGCCGGCCGCGCATGGCCGCGCTCGCGACCGCGTAACCGGCGTAGAGCAGCCCGAGGACGGCGAACCGCAGACGTGGGAACGCCGGGACGAGTGCCAGGACCAGTACTGCCGCCTCGGCCAGGCCGACCGGCACCGGCCCGAGGACGGTTCGCAGCCGGCGGCCGGTGATCGGCCACGCGAGCTTGGTCGTACGCGGATCAAGGGCCTTGGCGGGCACGCTGAACGCGACCACCGCGAGTCCGACCAGCCAGACCGCCAACATCATCATTTCGTTCACGTCGTCTCACCTTCCCGAAGCCATCCCTCGGCCACGCCCCGCCCGAGCCGGGCGCGCAGTGAATCCCGGAGGGTGCCGACCTCGATCGGCCGGCCGTCGATGAGCAGCTTGGCGACCTCCTCGTCCACCTCGACCACCGTGAGCGATCTCCGGTCGACGAGCAGCGCCCCGGCGAACGGGGTCCGATGGATGACGAGGTCCGGACGCAGTGACACCCTCATGACCGCACTCCCGTCAGTAGTTCGGGGAACGCCGTCACCGTCGCGTGCAGGCGGTGCAGCATCCAGCTGTTGCGGAGCAGCGCGGCCGGCTCGCTCAGCACCATGGTGAGCGGTTCGACCTGGACCCAGCCGCTGCCCCGCACCCGGGCCAGCAGGGCGGCCCGGTCCCGGTCCGTGGCCAGCCGGTGCCGGACGTGGTCGGCGGCGTAGAGCCGGTCCCGTCCCCCGGTCGGCGGGTCGGCACCGCGCCAGCCGCCGGGAAGCAGTTCGGCGAGCCCGGCCGGGTCGCCGGTCGCCGCCCGGTGCAGGGCGGCGCCGACGACCGCCGGGTGGAAGGCGACCAGGGCCGGCGGGTGGTTGACGCCGGGTCGGTCGAGGCGGCTGAGGCCACGACCGTCGAGCATCGTGGTCACCGCGTTGGCCACGGCGTGCAGGCGCCGGTCGCGCGGTTCGGTCGGAAGCAGGTGACTCGCCGGTCCCGTCCCCGCCTGCGCCGTCTTCAGCGCCGCCTGCGCGTCCGGGCCCAGCCAGCCCAGTCCGAGGCTCGCCACGGGCGACTCGCCGGGTTGCGGCCGGGCGCGCAGGGCGGCGGTCCACGGCTTGCCCCACAGGGCCGCGGGGATCTGTTCGGCGGTCAGCATGCCGAGGAGGCGCTGGACGGGCGTCGTCCGGTCCGCTGGCGGTAGCAGGGCGTTCAGCCCGTACGCGCTGGCCGCGCCGGCGAGGCACGCCGGCCAGGGGTCGCAGAGTTCGGGCAGGGGCGGAACGGGACCGTCCCGGTCGCCGGCCCAGCGGGGGGTTCCGTCCGTCACCTCGATCGGCACGGGCAGCTCGTCCTGGACGAGGCCGCGCCGCCGGTCGAGCAGCGGCAGGTCGACGTGGACGTGGACGGGGACCGGCGTGTCGGGGGTGCGGTCCGCGATCAGCGCGAGCACGCTCGATGCGGGTCCGCCGCTGACCGCCACGCGGTCCGTCGGCGCGTCGGCCAGGGCGGCGGTCAGCGCGTCGTGCAGCAGCGCGGTGGTGCCCTTCCGCCGGTCCACGGTGGGCGGCAGCAGCGTGCGCCAGTCCAGCTCGTCCAGCTGGATCCGCAGGCGACCGTCCCGCTCGCGGCTCAACGTCGCCCCGGCGGGTAGCCGGAACACCCCCTCCCAGGGGGTCAGGGGAGACGGCAGCGGGTGTCCCATCAGCAGTGTCGCCACCGCGGGTGGCGAGGGACGGACGTCAGGGCCGGTCACCTCCTCCACCGCTGTGGAGACCAGCACGGCACCGTCCGCCGTCTGCCGGTAGAACACCGGCGTCTGGCTGAGCGGGTCACGCCGTGCGACGCCGCGCCACGGGTCGCACACGGTTTCGGTGAGGGCGGGGGCCGAGGTGAAGGCCGACATCCGGAGCGCGTCGGTGGCCGTGGTGCGGCAACCGCAGGAGCGGATGACGGTCAGCCCGGGAACGTCGGATGTGGACGCGAGCGTCGCGGTGAAGCCGGTCGGCCGGCCGCCGTGTACACAGCCGGTGACGCCGGTGGTGGTGGTCGAGAGCGTCGTCGTCATGCCGGGAACCGCCAAAGCTGAGGGTAGAAGGTCTGCGCCGGCATGCTGGTCCCACGGACCCGGCCGGCGATCTCGAGCCAGCTGAAGAGGCGCCGGTCACCCGTCATCGGTACCGGCTCGTAGCCGATGACCAGGTCCGTGGGGTAGCCGAGGGCCCGGAGCACCCGCGCCGTCACGGCGGTCTCACGGAGTGGATTCTGCAGGCCGCACAGCAGTCGCTGGACGACGCGGACCGTCGTGACCGGCGCCTCGGCGCGCGGCTGTGGGCGGACTGCGGTTGGTGCGTCAAGCGAGCCGATGAGTTCTTCGGTGCTCCGGCCACGGCAACGCAGCACCTGGATCACGATGCGAAACACCTCGATCACGGTGTGAAAGATGTTCACCAGCGTCTCCTCGTCACGGGTGGCGAACGCCACCGCTGGGACCGCGCCCGGCGCCGAGGCGCCGGGCGCGGTGCGCGGATCAGCAGCTGCAGCAGCAGTCGCTGCCCTCGCAACTTCCGGTCGCGTTGGGGTTCACCGGCCAGCAGGCCTCGGCGCACACCTCGTTGCAGGCGAACTGGACGCAGAAGCCGATGCTGAAGCAGAAGGCTTCCTGGCTGATCTGGTAATCGACCAGCTCGAGGTCGCTGTATGCGGCGACCCTCGTCTCCAACCCGGTCATGCTTTGCTCCTTTCTCCGGTCAACTCTTGTGTGGACCATTGCCTGATCGATGCAAGTCGAGGTCACGTGAATCGGTCAAGCCCATCGAGGTATCCCCAAGGGACATCCAGTTCCCCTGGTCGGAACGATGAAAGTGCAGCTCAGACAGGGAGTGGACAAGGCGTGGCGGTGCTCGGGAAGTGGCGAACGGGATTGATCGTCTTGCGTGTTTCAGAGATGTTACGTATGGTGCTGGGTGAGGGATAGGGATCGGCATAGGAAGCCTGGATCCCTGCCGTGAAGGCGCCTGTGCGGCATTCCGAGAACGGATTTCGCGCTCCAGATCCCGTGCGTGACCGCTTATTGTCACGCCGTAGTGCCGCCTGTCCTGCTCATCGCACAGCACGGTTGGAGTACGATTGTGGATCTGCACTCAGCGGGGGATGCCGTGCAGTTGCTCTCCTGCAAAGGAACACTCGAAGTCATCGACAAGTTGGTGGATGGACCGAAGCGCCACAATGAACTCGCCAGGGTGCTCGGCATCGACCACAAACCGTTGGACCGGACGCTGCGCCGGCTACAGGCCGCCCGGCTCGTGGTGCGGGAGGTGCAACCGGTTCCGTTGCGGGTCAGTTACCGGCTCGCGCCCGAGGCGATACCTCTGCTTCCGGTGCTGAACGCCCTCGCGACGGCATGGCACGCGTTGGGCCGGTGCCGCTCCGCCGGCGAGGGGCGACCGAGGCCGAACGGCAACGGCCACGCGCCGGCGGACGGACTCACCCAACTCGCCCGAGGCTCCCGTGGTTGACCGGCCGGGCCCGGCCCCCGGCGCCCGCCGCTGGCCCGGACAGACCCTCGGCGCGGTCACGTTTGTCGTCGGCCTGGCGTGGCGTGCCGACCGGGTCCGGTTGGTCGCACTGCTCGCCGTGCAACTCGTGGCGGCGCTGGGGCTCGGGGTCGCGCTGCTGCTGCTGCGTACGGTGCTCGGCGACGCGCTCCGCCTCGCCGGCGACCGGGGCAGCATCCGACCGGTTGTCACCGGTCTGGCCCTGCTCGGGCTCGCCGCACTGCTCGGCAACGCACTGCACATAGCCGGCGGCGTACTGGAACAGGTGCTGAAGCTGAGGACCGAGTCGGTGACCACCGACCTGGTCGCCGCGACGGCCAGCGCGGCCGAGTTGGTCGAGTTCGACCGGCCCGAGTTCCACGACCGGGTGGAGCGGGCAGTGCGGGCCGCCGAGCAACACGTCACCACCCTGCTGACCACGACGGTCACGGTCGTCCGCATGCTCGCGTCACTGCTCGCGGTCGCGGCGGCGGTCACCATGGTCACCTGGTGGCTGCTGCCCGTGCTGCTGCTGGCGGCGCTGCCGGCGCTGCGGGTGGCGGCCGAGAGGCGGCGTCGCGACTTCGGCCTGCAGACCGAGCTGGCCGAGAACCGTCGGTCCCGTCGCTACCTCCTGCAACTGCTCACCGGACGTCGTGAGGCGGCCGAGCTCCGCGCCTACGGCACCGGTGGCGAGCTGCGCCGGCGGTTGGGGAGCCGGTACGCGGAGGCGATCGAGAAAGAGCGGCACTTCGTACGGTCGTTCGCCTGGCGTACGATCGTCGCCCGGATTCTGGGCGACCTCGTTGTCGCCGCCGCCGTCGCCGGTGTCGTCCTACTCCTGCATACCGGGCGGGTGGAGTTCGCCGCCGCGCTGACCGCGCTGGGCGCCCTGTACCTGATGTCCACCCAGCTTCGGCTCGTGGTGATGATGCTGGGCGCGGCGGGTGGCACCGTGCTGTTCGTCGACGACCTGCGCGCCTTCACCGCCGGGGCAGGCGATGGTGGGGGTCGGACGGCCGTGGAGCCGGGCGCCCCCTCCTTCACCCGGTTGGCGGCCGACCGGGTGACCTTCCGCTACCCGGGAGCCGCCCGGCCGGCACTCAGCGAGGCGTCCCTGGAACTGCGGGCGGGCCAGGTGGTGGCCCTGGTCGGCGAGAACGGCTCGGGCAAGTCGACCCTGGCGAAGGTGGTCACCGGGCTGTACCGGCCGGACTCCGGCGTGGTGCGGTGGGACGGCGAACCGGTCCGTGACCCCGGCGTCCTGCGGGCGACGTCCGCCGTCGTGTTACAGGACTTTCTGCGGTACCGGTTGACCGCGGCGGACAACGTGGCGATGGGGCGCGCCGAGGTCGCGGCCGAGACCGGGCGGATCCAGGCGGCCGCCCGGCTGGCGGGTGCGGCCCCGTTCCTCGACCGCCTGCCCCGCCGGTACGACACGGTGCTGAGCCCCGAGTTCGACGACGGTGTCGACCTCTCGCTCGGGCAGTGGCAGCGGGTCGCGTTGGCCCGGGCGTTCTTCCGGGACGCGCCGTTGCTGGTGCTGGACGAGCCGACCGCCTCCCTCGATCCGCGTGCCGAGGCCGACCTCTTCGCCCGGATCAGGACGCTGTTCGCCGGCCGTACGGTGCTGCTGATCTCGCACCGGTTCTCCGGCGTCCGGTACGCCGACCACATCTACGTGCTCGAATCTGGCCGGATCACCGAGCACGGCGGTCACGACGAGCTGATGGCGCTCCACGGCACGTACGCCGAGCTCTACCTGACCCAGGCCGCCGCGTACCTCGACGTGCCGGCGACGGCCGCCGTTCAGCCCGGCTGACCCGCACCGCTGGGGAGCGGATGCACGAAGCACCCTGGTCCTCTCAGGAGCATCGATGTTAACGTTCGCACATCGCTCCTGCGTGAGCAGGAACCGCCCCCGAGCCTCGCGGTGACCGGCAGCACCGCCTCAGGTCCGCTGCCGTCGCTCCCTGACGCGGACCGGGGCTGTCGACGCGATGGTCGGCCGGCGTCCTCCGCCGTGTGCCACCTCAGGCGACGTCGCGCTATTCATAGGATGTATCCGGCGTCCTGTGCCGCCCCCTTCCGATCGATCAGTGGCCAGAGCATGGAATTCGGGGACAGCAGGCCGTTGACGTTACGCGATGGAAACCCCTAACGTCTGATGTCTGAGCACGCGACCACGCACCCCCGCCACCCTGCGTTTCGGAGGGACAGGCATGTCCCGTCCGTCTCCCATCCGTCGTCCACTGCTGGCCGCCCCGGTGCGGCCGAGTGTTTCCAGGACACCGAGTCCGGCATCCACGCGTCCGACGTCCGCGTCGCGCCCCGGTGTGGTCGTGGCGACCCGTCGAACGACGTCGCAGACATGGAGAACGAATGATCAACCGGAGAGCCCTGCTGACGGCGGGGCTGACGATGATGCTCGGCGTATCGGCCACGTTCACCGCCGGCTGCGGTGAGGGCACCGGATCCAGCGGGTCCCCACTGCTCGTCGGCGTCGACTACCCGCGCTCCGACACGGACTTCTGGAACTCGTACATCCGGTACGTGCCGCGGTTCGCGGACGAGTTGGGCGTCGAACTGAAGACGACCAACTCGCAGAACGACATCGCGAACCTGATCTCCAACGCCCAGACCTTCATGAGCCAGGGCGTCAAGGGTGTGGTGATGGCGCCGCAGGACACCGCGGCGATCGCACCGACCCTGGCGCAGTTGGACGCGAAGAAGATCCCGGTGGTCACCATCGACACCAGGCCGGACAGCGGCAACGTCTTCATGGTGGTACGGGCCGACAACCGCGCCTACGGCATCAAGGCGTGCCAGTTCCTCGGCACCAGGCTCGGCGGCAAGGGCAAGGTGGTGATGCTCCAGGGCGGCCTCGACTCGATCAACGGCCGGGACCGCACCGAGGCCTTCAACGAGTGCATGCGCGACAAGTTCCCCGGAATCACCGTCTTCGGCGAGGCCACCGACTGGAAGGCGGACGTGGCGGCGGCGAAGCTGCAGACCCGCTTCGCCTCGGACCCGGACATCAGGGGCGTCTACATGCAGTCCTCGTTCGCGCTGTCGGGCACCCTCCAGATCCTCAAGCAGCGTGGCCTGCAGGTCCCGCCGACCGACCCCCGGCACGTCTTCGTCGTCTCGAACGACGGCATCCCGGAGGAACTGAAGAACATCGGCGAGGGCCTGATCGACGCGACCGTCAGCCAGCCGGCCGACCTGTACGCCAGGTACGGACTGGAGTACGTGAAGGCGGCGATCGAGGGCAAGACCTTCCAGCCCGGCCCGACCGAGCACGGCAGCACCATCATCCAGGTACGGGACGGGCTGCTCGAGGACCAGCTCCCGGCGCCGCTGGTGACCCTGGACGGTGCGCCGGTCGCCGGTGAGCCGACCCTGAAGTTCGACGGCGCGTCGCTGTGGGGCAACGCCGGATGAGTGCCGCCGCCCCACCGGGCCGGGTCGACGGGCCGGCCGGCGACGGGCGGCCCGTCGTCGAGGCCGTGCACATCACCAAGCGATTCGGGTCCACCGTCGCCCTGTCCGACGCGGGAATCGTGGTCCGCCCCGGGGAGACGCACGCCCTGGTCGGACGCAACGGCGCCGGGAAGTCGACGCTGGTCAGCATTCTCACCGGTTTGCAGGCCGCCGACGACGGTGCCGTGGCGTTCGACGGACGTCCGGCGCCGCCGTTGGGCGACCGCGACGCCTGGCGGCAGCGGGTGGCCTGCGTCTACCAGAAATCGACGATCATTCCCACCCTCACCGTGGCGGAGAACCTGTTCCTGAACCGGCACGCCCGGGGCCGGGACGGGCTGATCCGCTGGTCGGCCCTGCGCCGTGCGGCCGAGCGCCTGCTGGCGGCGTGGTCGGTCGAGGTCGACGTACGCCAGCCGGCTTCGACGCTCTCGGTCGAGCAGCGGCAGTTCGTGGAGATCGCCCGGGCACTCTCCTTCGGTGCCCGGTTCATCATCCTCGACGAGCCGACCGCCCAGCTCGACGCGGCCGGGATCAACCGGCTGTTCAGCCGGATCCGGGACCTGCGCGAACAGGGGGTGACGTTCCTGTTCATCAGTCACCATCTCCAGGAGATCTACGAGATCTGTGACCAGGTGACGGTCTTCCGCGACGCCCGGCACATCGTCACCGCCCCGGTCGCCGAGCTGAGCCGTCCGGCGTTGGTCGCGGCGATGACCGGTGAGGACGTGACCATGTCCGAGGCCGGGCACCAACCGGTGGCACCCGACGCTCCGGTGATGCTCTCCGTGCGCGACCTGGTCACCTCCTCCGGTGCCGAGTTGTCGATGACGGCCCGGGCCGGCGAGGTCGTCGGCATCGCGGGCGGCGGTGGCAGCGGCAAGGTCGAGGTCGCCGAGGCGATCGTCGGACTGGCGCCCCGGGCGGGCGGGACCGTCGCGGTCGACGGCCGCGTACTGCGTCCGGGCAGTGTGCCCGACGCCCTCGACGCCGGCGTCGGGCTGGTTCCGCAGGACCGGCACCGGGAGGGTCTGGTGCCGCTGCTGTCCATCGCGGAGAACGTCACGATGACCGTGCCGGAACGGATCGAGCGACGGGGTCTGATCTCGTCGGCCCGGCGCGACGCTCTGGCCCGGGACACCATCGCCGGTCTGGCCATCAAGGCGTCCGGGCCGCAGGTGCCGGTCGCCGAACTGTCCGGGGGCAACCAGCAGAAGGTGGTCATGGGCCGGGCGCTGGCCAGCGACCCGAAGCTGCTGGTGCTCATCACGCCGACCGCCGGTGTCGACGTGCGCTCCAAGCAGACCCTCCTCGGTGTCGTGGCGGACGTACGCCGTCGCGGCACGACCGTGGTGGTGGTCTCCGACGAGCTCGACGACCTGCGGATCTGCGATCGCGTGCTGGTCATGTTCCAGGGCCGGGTCGTCGGCGAGATGGCCCACGGCTGGAGCGACAACGATCTGGTAGCCGCCATGGAAGGGGTGGATCTCCACCGTGTCTGAGACGTTGTCCACCGCCACACCGCCGGCCGCGCCGCCGCCCTCGTCGCCGTCGTCGCGGTCGCCGTCCTCGTCACGGACCCTGGCCGTCGCCCGGCTGCGCGATCTTGCCCTGGTACCGGCGATCATCGCGGTCGCGATCGTCGGATCGATCGTCAACCCGGTCTTCCTCAGCTCCGACAACATCATCAACGTGCTGCAGAGCATGTCGGAGATCGGCATCCTGGTCCTTGCCCAGACCATCGTGCTGATCACCGGCAAGATGGACCTGTCGCTGGAGTCGACATTCGGCCTCGCGCCCGGCATCGCGGCCTGGCTGATCGTCGACCCCGCCGTGACCCGGGGTCTGGGGCTCGACGTACTGCCGGCCGCGTGGGCGGTCCCGGTGGTCCTGCTCGTCGGCGCCCTCGTCGGCGCCTTCAACGGTCTGCTCATCGTCCGGTTCGGCCTCAACGGCTTCATCGTCACTCTGGGCATGCTCATCGTCCTGCGTGGACTGCTCACCGGGATCTCCGGCGGTCAGACCTTCTTCGCGCTGCCGGAGTCGATGACGTACCTCGGCTCCGCCGTCTGGGTGGGGGTGCCGGCCTCGATCTGGGTGTCGCTGCTGCTGTTCGCCGCCGGGATCGTGGTTCTCGGCTACACCCGTGCCGGCCGGGCGTTGTACGCGATCGGCGGCAACCCCGACGCCGCCCGCGCGGCGGGTATCCGGACGGACCGGGTGTTGTGGATCGCCCTCGTCGTGGCCAGTGTCCTCGCGGCGCTCGCCGGTCTGCTGATCAGTGGTCGGCTCGCGGCGGTGCCGGCGGCCCAGGGCAGCGGCGCGATCTTCCAGGTCTTCGCAGCGGCGGTGATCGGCGGGGTCAGTCTCAACGGCGGCAAGGGCAGCGTCTTCGGGGCCTTCACCGGCGTACTGCTGCTGTTCATGATCATCAACGTGTTGACCCTGGCCGGGGTACCCGCGCAGTGGACGAACTTCCTCAACGGCACCGTCATCCTGGTGGCGCTGGTGGTCTCCCGCATCACCGGAGGCAAGGCCCAGACATGAGGCGGCCGGGCCCGCCGGCCGGGCCATCGCGGGGCGGACCGACGGGTCCGGGTACGACCAGGCCAGCTGTTCGATCCTCCAGGAGTTCCGGTGAGTGAGCACATCTCGTCCGTAGAAACCATCGACGTACGGTTCCCCACGTCCCGGCACCGCGACGGGTCGGACGCGATGAACCCCTTTCCGGACTACTCCGCCGCCTACATCCGGTTGCGCACCACCGCCGGGGCCGAGGGGCACGGCCTGGTCTTCACCGTCGGGCGGGGCACCGAGATCCAGGTCGCGGCGGTGCGGTCGCTCGCCGCGATGGTGGTCGGCCAACCCGTCGACGAGCTGACCGCCGACCCGGGGGCACTGGCCCGCCGACTCGTCGGCGACAGCCAGATCCGCTGGCTGGGCCCGGAGAAGGGGGTCGTGCACATGGCCGCCGGCGGTCTGGTGAACGCGGTGTGGGACCTCGCCGCCCGGCGGGCGGGCAAGCCGCTGTGGAAGCTGCTCGCCGACCTCAGCCCGGAGCAACTCGTCGGCCAGGTCGACTTCCGTTACCTGCGCGACGCCCTGACCGAGGAGGAGGCGCTGGCGGTGCTGCGGGCCGCCGAGGGCGGGCGGGCGGAGCGCGAGCGGCTGCTGCTCGCCGAGGGTTACCCGGCGTACACCACGACCCCGGGCTGGCTGGGCTACGACGACGAGAAGCTGGCCCGGCTCTGCGGGGAGGCGGTCGAGGCGGGGTACCGGCTGATCAAGCTCAAGGTCGGCGGGAACCTGGCCGACGACGTACGCCGGATGGGTATCGCCCGGCGGGCGGTCGGACCCGACATCCGCATCGCGGTCGACGCCAACCAGATCTGGGGCGTACCCGACGCGATCCGGTGGATGCGGGAGCTGGCCACGTTCGACCCGTACTGGATCGAGGAGCCGACGTCGCCGGACGACGTGCTCGGGCACGCCGCCGTGCGCAAGGCCCTCGCCCCGGTCAAGGTCGCCACCGGCGAGCACGTACACAACGCGGTGATGTTCAAACAGCTGCTCCAGGCCGACGCCATCGACGTGCTGCAGATCGATGCCTGCCGCGTCGCCGGGGTCAACGAGAACCTGGCGATCCTGCTGCTCGCCGCGAAGTTCGGGGTGCCGGTGTGCCCGCACGCCGGTGGGGTGGGTCTGTGCGAACTGGTGCAGCACCTGGCCATGTTCGACTTCGTCGCGGTCAGCGGCGGCACCGAGGATCGGGCCATCGAGTACGTCGACCACCTGCACGAGCATTTCGCGGATCCGGTACGGATCAGCGACGGGCGGTACCTCGCCCC
Source organism: Plantactinospora sonchi (assembly GCF_036422035.1). NCBI lineage: Bacteria > Bacillati > Actinomycetota > Actinomycetes > Micromonosporales > Micromonosporaceae > Plantactinospora > Plantactinospora sonchi. The sequence goes on along the minus strand of NZ_JAZGQK010000024.1, from coordinate 24,358 downwards.
CAGCGTGCCGGGGATGAGCGCGGAGATCCTCGCCGCGTCGTTGGCCGACTACCGGTTCCCGGACGGTCCGCGATGGGCAGCCACGCCGACCGGGGCGGCGGCGCGGAAAGGATGATCGCCGATCACCGGCGCGCACCGGGAGGTCGTCGTCGAAGTGACACTCGGGGAGTCCGGACCCGAACGTCTGACGTCTGACCCTGGCGGCTGGTCTTGCTGCCCAGGTCAGACTGACCGGCCCGCGCTGGAGGCGATCGTGCCCCCTACCCTCCTGCCGACGGGAGGCGACCCTGCCGCCTCTGCCGACGGGTGGCGGTCCGCGATCCCGCTGGCAACGCCCGGTGGCCTTCGGTCCGGACCGCGGGCCGGACCGCAGGCCACGCCCGCGGTGCGACCCGCTGCCACGTGTGGTCCGGATGCGCGCGGCACACCCTGCCGGCTATCCGTCGGCCCCGTTGGCGGCGAGCACCGTACGCAGCCACGCTTCGGAGGTGTTGACGTGCATCAGTGCGCTGGCGTGGGCGAGCAGTTGGTCGCGCGAGCGCAGTGCGAGGTAGATCGCGTGGTGCTCGTCGATGGTCTTGTGTGCCGCGTTGCCCTCGATCAGCCCGCGCCACACCCGGGCCCGCAGCGTGCGGCTGGACAGCCCGTCCAGCAGCGAGGTGAGGGTCTCGTTGCCGGTGGTGGCGATGACGGTGTGGTGGAAGGCGGTGTCGAACCGGATCAGCTTCTCGGCGTCGTCGGCCGCGGCCCGCATGTCCTCCAGGATCTGGGCGAGCTCGTCGAGTTGGGCCTCGGTCATCCGCAGCGCCGCCATGCCGGTGGCCACCGGTTCCAACATCCGACGCACCTCCATCACCTCCAGGAGCGTGTCGTCGCGGAGCAGTTCCACCGCGAGGCCGAGGCCTTCCAGCAGGAGCCGAGGGGCGAGGCTGGTGACGTACGTGCCGTCGCCGCGCCGTACGTCGAGGACCCGGGCCGACTCCAGCACCTTGACCGCTTCCCGGACGCCGCTGCGGGACAGGCCCATCTGCGTGGCCAGTTGCGGCTCCGGCGGCAGCCGTGCGCCCGGCGGCAGTTCGCCGCTCTGGATCATGCTCCGGAGCTTCGCGATCGCGTCGTCGGTCAGTGCCATCCACGCTCCCTTCGGGCCGGTCCGGCCGCGCCGCCGTCGTGGACCGCCGCCCGGGGCGGGCCCGCGTCCCCACCACTATAGAGACGTCGGACGTTTGTCGCCGTCGAGGTCAGACTCGCTGTCGGGGCTGCTCTCGGCACCGGTGTTCCCCGGAGGGATCCGGAGCCGGCGGATCCGGCAGGTCGGATCCGATCCCCGGCTGACGTTCCGGGCATCGGCGGCTACATCTGATGTATGTCGGCGGCAGTCGGTGTTGCGTACCGGCCCTCGTGCTGGCGTGCGCTGTCCGGGGCGGCCCCGCCTCCCCGGGCGTTGTCGTTCGCAGCCGCAGTCTGCCCGGGTGATGGCGGGTCGGGGAGTGTGGACACCCGACATCGGGGCCGTCTATCGACTATTGCCTATCCTGTGGAGCGGGAGTAACCTTCGCGAAACACATCTGATGTCTGGCGATGTGCGGGCTGTCGGTGGCCTCCTCAGGTGGGCCGGTCCCGTGCCGCCGTGCGAGCCGCTGACCGATTTCCCTGCTTCCCACGCTTCGAGGTGACCGGATCGGTCACCGGTTGGAGGATCGATGTCAGACCTGACCCGACGACAGGTCCTCAAGATCGGCGCGGCCGGCGCGACCGGCGCCATGCTGCCGCTGCCGTGGACCGCCGCGGCCCGGGCGGACTCAGCGGCGCCACCACAGGTGCTGGCCGCCGGCGACCTGGCGCTCTGGTACGACGAGCCCGCCGGAACCGACTGGCTGCGGGCGCTCCCGATCGGCAACGGCCGGCTCGGGGCGATGGTTTTCGGCAACGTCGACACGGAACGCCTACAGCTCAACGAGGACACGGTCTGGGCCGGCGGCCCGCACGACCCCGCCAACCCCCGGGGTCAGGCGACGCTGGCGGAGATCCGGCGGCTGGTGTTCGCGAACCAGTGGACCCAGGCCCAGGATCTGATCAACCAGAACATGCTCGGCAACCCTGTCGGACAGCTGGCGTACCAGACGGTCGGCAACCTCCGACTGACCTTCCCTTCGGGTGGGGCGTCGCAGTACGACCGACAGTTGGACCTGACCACCGCGACCACCTCGGTGACGTACGTGGTGAACGGGGTGCGGTACCAGCGGGAGGTCTTCGCCAGCGCACCGGACCAGGTCATCGCGATGCGCCTGACCGCCGACCGCGCCGGGTCGATCACCTTCACCGCCACCTTCGACAGCCCGCAACGTACCTCGGTCTCCAGCCCGGACGGCAGCACCATCGCCCTCGACGGCGTCTCCGGCAACCAGGAGGGCGTCACCGGGGCGGTCCGGTTCCTCGCCCTGGCCAACGCCGCGGTCAGCGGCGGCACCGCGACGAGTTCCGGTGGCACGCTCCGGGTCACCAACGCCACCAGTGTCACCCTGCTGGTCTCGATCGGCTCCAGCTACGTCAACTACCGCAACGTCAGCGGCGACTACCAGGGCATCGCGCGGCGACACCTCACCGCGGCCCGGGCCAGCGGCTACGAGCAACTCCGTGGCCGGCACGTGGCCGACTACCAGGCGCTGTTCGGGCGGGTCAGCCTCGATCTGGGGCGTACCTCGGCGGCGGACCAGCCGACCGACGTCCGGATCGCGCAGCACAACAGCGTCAGCGACCCGCAGTTCTCCGCGCTGCTGTTCCAGTTCGGCCGGTACCTGTTGATCTCGTCCTCGCGCCCCGGCACCCAGCCGGCCAACCTCCAGGGCATCTGGAACGACTCGCTGACCCCGGCGTGGGACTCGAAGTACACCATCAACGCGAACCTGCCGATGAACTACTGGCCCGCCAACACGACCAACCTGGCCGAGTGCCACAGCCCGGTCTTCGACATGATCAGGGATCTCTCGGTCAGCGGTGCCCGGACCGCCCAGGTGCAGTACGGCGCCGGCGGCTGGGTCACCCACCACAACACCGACGCCTGGCGGGCCACCTCGGTGGTCGACGGTGCGTTCTGGGGCATGTGGCAGACCGGCGGCGCGTGGCTGGCCACCATGATCTGGGACCACTACCTGTTCAACGGCGACATCGAGTTCCTCCGGGCCAACTACCCGGCGATGAGGGGCGCGGCGCAGTTCTTCCTCGACACCCTGGTGACCGAGCCTTCCCTGGGTTACCTGGTGACGAACCCGTCGAACTCGCCGGAGCTCAGCCACCACTCGAACGCCAGCGTGTGCGCTGGGCCGACCATGGACAACCAGATCCTGCGGGACCTCTTCGACGGGTGCGCCCGGGCCAGCGAGATCCTCAACGTGGACGCCGCCTTCCGGACCCAGGTCCGGGCCGCCCGGGACCGACTCGCGCCGATGAAGGTCGGTTCGCGCGGCAACATCATGGAGTGGCTCTACGACTGGGTGGAGACCGAGCGGAACCACCGGCACGTCTCACACCTCTACGGACTGGCCCCGAGCAACCAGATCACCAAGCGTGGCACGCCGCAGTTGTTCGAGGCGGCCCGGCGGACCCTGGAGCTCCGCGGCGACGACGGGACCGGCTGGTCACTGGCCTGGAAAATCAACTTCTGGGCGCGGATGGAGGAGGGCAACCGGTCCCACGACCTGATCCGCTACCTCGCCACCCCCGCGCGCCTGGCCCCGAACATGTTCGACCTGCACCCGCCGTTCCAGATCGACGGGAACTTCGGCGCCACCGCCGGCATCGCCGAGATGCTGCTGCACAGCCACAACGGTGAACTGCACATCCTGCCCGCCCTGCCGGCGGCCTGGCCGAACGGGCGGGTGAGCGGTCTGCGGGGCCGAGGTGGACACACCGTGGGCATCACCTGGAACGGCGGCCAGGCGACCGAGATCCTCGTCCGGGCGGACCGGCCCGGCACCGTCCGACTGCGCGGCCGGCTCTTCACCACCAACCACACCGTCGTCGACACCGCCGACGGCACCCCGGCCCGGACCACGCGGATCGAGACCGACCTCGTGGAACTCACCGTGCAGGCCGGGCGTACCTACCGGGCCACCGGGTCGGTCGCCACCACCCCGAGCCTCGAACAGAGCTTCACCAACGCCAGCACCACCAACGACACCAACACCGGCGCCGGGAACTTCGACGGCAACGGCGCCAGCCTCTCCGCGCAGGCCCTGGCCCAGGCCGGGATCACCCCGGGCAGCACGGTCAGCCGCAACGGGGTGAACTTCCGCTGGCCCAACGTCGCCGCGGGCGGCGCCGACAACGCCATCGCCTCGGGGCAGGCCATCAGCGTGACGGGTACGGGGCGCACGCTCAGTTTCCTGCTGACCGGCACCTACGGTGCGGTGTCGGGAACCGCCGCGGTGGTCTACGCCGACGGCGCCCGCCAGACATTCACGCTCAGCACCCCGGACTGGTACGGCGGCCCGCACGCCAGTGGGGTCGCCGCGGTCGTCACCGCGTACCAGAACCGGCCCGGCAACCAGCGGGAGACGGTGTCCGCCTGCGTCTACCAGGTGAGCGTGGCGATCCAGAACAAGCCGGTCGCCCGGGTGGAACTGCCGAACATCAGTGCACGGGCGGCGGCCAACATACCGACCATGCACGTCTTCGCCATCGCGGTCGGAAGCTGAGTTAGGAGGGGGCCCTTCCTATACAGAAACGATAGGAAGGGCCCCCTCCTTTCACTCGGTGCGGAGGCCGGCGGGGCGGAGCAGGCGCCAGAGCACCGGCACGCTGAACGCCGTCACCACCAGGACCACCGCCGTGGCGAGGCCGGACATGCCGGCGATGCTCGACCAGTCGAGGCGTACCGGTTCGTTGACCATGGCGAGCAGGGTGCCGCCGAGGGCCGTACCGAGCAGGATGGCGAGAACCAGGCCGAGCAGTACCGGTAGGGCGGTCTGCCAGAGCACGGACCAGCTCAGCGTGCTGCGTCGGGTGCCGAACGCGACCAGCACGGCGAGCACCCGTCGTCGTTCCCGGAGCTGCTCCAGGATGCCGACCAGCAGGCTGGCACCGAGCAGCAGCAGGGTCGCCACCACGCCGATGTACAGGCCGCGCCGGATCTGGGCGAACCGGTTGGCCTCCTGGGTGACCCGCAGTGTCTGGACCACCGCCGTCGGGGTGACCTCGGCCGCCGCGTTACGGACCAGTTCGATGGTGTCGGGTCGGGCGAGATCGGCGGTGAGGAAGACCCGGGCGTCCAGCCCGCGCAGCGCGGCCAGGTCGAGGGCGCCGGGGGTGGCGAGGATGCCGGTCACCCGGCCCGCGCCGGGGTCGTCGCGGACCGGTACGGTCCGCGTCCCGGCCGGTACGGTCCACCGGGTGGCGGTGGCCGGGTCCTGGTAGCCGATCTCCATCCGCTGCCCGGGGTCGGGCAGGTTCGGCGAGTTCTGGTCCGGGAAGTCCTGGTCGACGGCTCGGAAGACGTCCCCGTCGGCGCACCGGTCCAGGGTGGCGAGTTCCCGCAGCGCGGCACAGTCGCCGATCCGGAGCAGGACGGCGGGACGTTCGCCGTACTCGTCGGGTTTCGAACCGGCGGCCGTCATGGTGATGTCGAGGGCGGTGACCACCCCGTCGACCCCGGGAACGTCGCGGAACCGTTCGGTCAGCGGGCCGAGGTCGGTCCCGGGCAGCTCCTCGTGGACCAGCACCATCGCCTGTGCCCGGTTCACGTCCTGGCCGGTGTCCGCGACGTAGTTGTGCTGGACGCCGGCGAAGAGCATCTGCAGGGCGATGCCGCCGGCGACCGCGACCGCGACGCCGCCGACCATCCGGGCCGAGGACTCGGTGTCGAGCTGGAGCCGGCGGATGGCGAGCTGCCAGGAGACACTGCCGCTCTTCAGCCGTCGGACCACCGCTTCGACCACCCACGGCAGCAGTGCGGCGACCCCGATCAGCAGGAGCACCACCCCGATGATCACCTGGGCCTGGTTGAAGGCTCCGCTGGTCTGGTCGATCCCGCCGAGCAGCGGGGCGAGCAGCGCGGCGCCGACGACCGGCAGGACCAGCCGCCACCAGAGGCGGCGGCGACGGGCGGTGGAGCGGCGTACCACGCCGAGGGGTTCGACGACGATGCGACGCAGCGCGAGCTGGGCGACGGCGACGGCCATCGCCGGCACGGCCAGGGCGATCAGCACCGCGAGCGCCGGGCTGGGCCGGACGTCGGAGGCGAAGACGCTGATCTCCTGGAGCCGCACCTGTTCGACGAGTTGCCGGCCGAGCAGGAAGAGGACCACACCGACGAGCAGACCGAAGAGGGCGCCGACCAGGGCCTCGCCGGCGGCGACCCGGCGGGTCATCGCCGCGTCCGCGCCGACGAGCCGCAGCGCCGCGAGCCGCCGGTCCCGGGCCTCGCCGCCGAACCGGACCGCGGCGGCGATGAAGACCGCGATCGGCAACAGCAGCACGACAAAGATGATCAGTACGAGCAGCATCAGCACCGGGTCGAGGCCCTCGCTGGTGGACTCGGTACCGAAGTGGTCGATCCGGAAGGTGCCGCCACCCGGGCTGAGTCGGTCGGTGCCGAGGTAGTAGCTGTACTCGCCGGGGCCGGAGAGACCCTGGTCGGCGATGGTGCCGACGACCCGGTGGTCGAGACGGGGCCGGAGCAGCGCCCCGTCCGGCGAGGCGAGCAGGTCGGCCAGCGCGGGGGAGACGACCATCTCGCCGGTGCCGGGCAGCCGGCTCAGTCCCGGCGGCACCGGCGGCCGTGCCCCGTCCGGCTGGAGCATCCGACCGCGGATCTGGATGCCCCGGTAGACGGTGTCGGCCGTGGTGACCAGCAGGGTCCGGTCGCTGGGCGGCGGCTGGTCGACGCCGAAGAACTGGTCGTCGCGGGCGGCGGTGCGGTCCGATCGTCCTTCCAGCATGGTGGAGACGGAGGTACTGGTCAGCAGCAACGCCACGCCGAGACCCACGCCGACGGCGGTCATCAGGGTCCGGAGCAGTCCGTTGCGCCCGCCGGCGAAGACCAGCCGGGCACCGAGGGCGAGGTCCGCGGCCCAGCCCGGGCCGCGACGGCCGGCCGTCACCGCTGCGCCAACGCGGTCTCGCGGGTACGGCCGTCGCGCACCACAACCTCCCGGTCGGCGTACGCGGCGACCCGGGGCTCGTGGGTGACCAGTACCACCGCCGCCCCGGTGTGCCGGGCCGCCTCGGTGAGCAGTCGCATCACCTGTTCGCCGTTGAGCGAGTCGAGGGCGCCGGTCGGCTCGTCGGCGAAGACCACCCGGGGTGCGGTGACCAGGGCCCGGGCCACCGCGACCCGTTGGCCCTGGCCACCGGAGACCTCGCCGGGACGTTGGCCCGACACGTCGGTGACCTCGAGCCGGCCCAGCCACTCGGCGGCCCGGCGCTCCGCCTCCCGCCGCCGGATCCCGCCGAGTCGCAGCGGCAGTGCGACGTTCTCCAGGCAGGTCAGTTCGGGCACCAGTTGGCCGAACTGGAAGACGAAACCGAAGTCGCCGCGGCGCAGCGCGCTGCGTTCGGCGTCGGACATCGTGGTCAGTTCCCGGTCGCGGTAGCGCACCTGGCCGGCGTCGGCCCGGACGATTCCGGCCATGCAGTGCAGCAGGGTCGACTTTCCGGAGCCGGAGGAGCCCATCACCGCGACGATCTCGCCGGCCCGGACGTGCAGGCTGGCGCCGTCGAGCGCCGGGGTCGAGCCGTACGCCTTGTGCAGGTCGACCGCCGAGAGCAGTGGACGGTCGTCGGTGCTGGCGGTGCTGGTCACGTCGTACTCCTGTCGAGCCCGGGGGCGGCGTCGGGGCGCGGGGCCGGGATGTGCAGCGTCCTGGCGAGTTGGTCGAGTCGGGCCGCGGTCAGCTCCAGCCACCGCAGGTCGGCCTCGAGGTGGAACAGCGCGAAGTCGCAGATGAGCTGGTCGGCGAGGTCGCCGGCGGCCTTGCGGCGGGTCAGCTCGCGCATCTCCCGCAGGTGCTCGGTGCGCTGGACGTCGAGGATGTCGGCGGCGTCGCGGCCGGTCAGCAGGCCGAGCACCACCTTGGCGTAGAGGGTGTTCTGCAGGTAGATGTCCGGCTTCTCCGGCTGGGCCAGCCAGCGCTCGACGTCGGTCACCCCGGCGGAGGTGATCGCGTAGCGCTTCCGCTCCGGGCCGGCGCCCGGCTCCACTCCGTCGACCTCGACGAGGCCGCTGCGCAACAGTCGGGCGAGGGTGGAGTAGACCTGCCCGTAGTGCAGCGGCCGGGCCTGGCCGAAGCGTTCGTCGTAGAGCCGTTTCAGCTCGTAGCCGTGCCGAGGGCTGCTCTCCAGCAGGCCCAGGAAGGTTTGTCCGATCGACATGAATCGGACTCTACATGACGCGTATACATGGGGTGTATAGCTGGGGTGTGTAGTTGATGGAGATCGATTCGGCTGTGAGGTTTCGTTAACACGACAGACATCGAGGTACTCAGATTCATGAAATCCTTCATTCCTACGGTTCGTGGCACTACGCAGCGGCCCTCGTCGAAAGGGGTAGTTGGATGCCACGAGGCGCGAAGAGGCGGCACGCCGGGCTGGTCGTGCTGGCCGCGGTGACGGTGCTGCTGGCTGCCGGAGGATGTGCCGAGGACCCGACGGCGGCGTCGGGTGCCGGCGGCGGAGACACCATCAAGGTCGGCATCCTGCACTCGCTGAGCGGCACCATGGCGATCAGCGAGGTCACCGTACGGGACGCCGAACTGCTCGCCATCGAGGAGATCAACGCGGCCGGCGGGCTGCTCGGCAAGCGGATCGAGGCGGTGGTCGAGGACGGCGCCTCCGACTGGCCCACCTTCGCCGAGAAGGCCCAGAAACTCATCTCCGCCGACCGGGTCGCCACTGTCTTCGGCGGTTGGACCTCGGCCAGCCGCAAGGCCATGCTGCCGGTCTTCGAGCGCAACAAGGCACTGCTCTGGTACCCGGTGCAGTACGAGGGGCTGGAGAGCTCCCCGTACATCTTCTACACCGGGGCGACCACCAACCAGCAGATCGTGCCCGGCCTCGACTACCTGAAGGAGCAGGGCGCGAAGAGCCTCTTCCTGGTCGGCAGCGACTATGTCTTCCCGCGTACCGCAAACAAGATCATCAAGGCGTACGCGGCGGCGAACGGGATGACCGTGCTCGGCGAGGAGTACACCCCGCTCGGCCACACCGAGTACAGCACGGTGGTCAACAAGCTCCAGCAGGCCCAGCCGGACGCCGTATTCAACACCCTCAACGGAGACAGCAACGTCGCCTTCTTCAAGCAACTGCGCAGCAGCGGGATCACCGCCGAGGCGATGCCGACCGTCTCGGTCAGCGTCGCCGAGGAAGAGGTCGTCGGCATCGGCCCGGAGAACGTCGCCGGCCACCTGGTCGCCTGGAACTACTACCAGACCACCACCGGCGCCCGGAACGACACCTTCGTGAAGGCGTTCAAGGGCAAGTACGGCGCGGGCAAGGTCACCTCCGACCCGATGGAGGCCGGCTACAACGCGGTCCACCTCTGGGCGGCGGCGGTCAAGAAGGCCGGCAGCGTGGAGGTCGAGGCGGTCAGGAAGGCGGCCGGCGGCATCACCCTGGAGGCGCCGGAGGGGACCGTCACCATCGACGGGGAGAACCAGCACGTCTACAAGACGGCCAGGATCGGCCTGGTCCAGCCGGACGGCCAGATCAAGGAGGTCTGGAACTCCGGCCAACCGATCAAGCCGGACCCCTACCTCAAGGGCTACCCGTGGGCCACGGGCCTGTCCTGACCGGCCCCGGACGGAGGTGACGACGGGCATGGCGACCCTCAACCAACTGGTCATCGGCGCGAGCATCGGAGCGGTGCTGCTCCTGATCGCACTCGGCCTGACCTTCACGTTCGGCCAGATGGGCGTGATCAACATGGCCCACGGCGAGTTCATCATGGCCGGGGCGTACACCGCGTACCTGCTGCAGCCGCTGGTCGGCAGCCAGTCGGTACTGGTCGCCCTGCCCGTCGCCTTCGGCGTCGCCGGGCTGCTGGGACTGATCCTCGAACGGCTGGCCATCCGGCACTTCTACGGCCGGCCACTGGACACCCTGCTGCTCACCTGGGGGATCAGCCTCATCCTGCAACAGGTCGCCCGGGACATCTTCGGCGCGCCCAACGTGCAGGTCCGGGCGCCGGGCTGGCTGACCGGCGGACTCGACCTCGGCGGCGTACGACTGCCGTACAACCGGATCTTCATCATGCTGCTCGCGGTCGGCTGCGTGCTGGCGATCTGGGTCTACCTGACCCGGCTCAAGCACGGCCGCCGGATGCGCGCGGTCATGCAGAACCGGCAGCTCGCCGCCGCCAGCGGCGTCGCCACCGAACGGGTCGACCAGCTCACCTTCTTCATCGGATCGGGCCTGGCCGGGGTGGCCGGGGTGGCCCTCACCCTGATCGGCCCGGTCGGCCCGACCCTCGGCACCAACTACATCGTCGACGCCTTCCTGGTGGTGGTCGCCGGCGGTCTCGGACAGCTACGGGGCGCGGTCATCGCCGCCTTCGCCCTCGGCATCCTGAACAGCTTCGTCGAGTTCTGGGTCGACAACGGAGCCAGCTTCGCCAAGGTGGTGGTGTTCGCCGTGATCATCGGGTTCCTCCAGCTCCGTCCGCAGGGCATGTTCGTCGTCCGTACCCGGGCGCTGTCGTGAGCGCCGCCGTGGACGTACCCCGGAAGGGGGCCGGCCCGGCGGCCGCCACGCCGCGGTGGCGGCTGGCCGGGCCGGCACTCTTCGTCGGCTCGGCACTGTTGCTGCTGATCGCGCCGGCGGTGCTCTCGCCGTTCCGGCTGGACCTGCTCGGCAAGTACCTCTGCTTCGCCATCGTCGCGGTCGGCATCGGCCTGGCCTGGGGGCGGGGCGGCATGCTCACCCTGGGCCAGGGCGTCTTCTTCGGCCTCGGCGGATACGCCATGGGCATGCACCTCAAACTCCGCGAGGCGGGGCCCGGCGGACTGCCGGACTTCATGGTCTGGAGCGGGGTGGAGAGCCTGCCGGCGCTGTGGCGGCCGTTCGCCAATCCGGTCTTCGCGCTGGCCATGGTGGTGCTGCTGCCGGTGACCGTGGCCGTCCTGCTCGGTCTGCTGGTCTTCCGGCAGCGGGTCCGGGGCGCCTACTTCGCGGTCCTCTCCCAGGCGCTCGCCGCCGCCTTCGTCATCCTGCTCGTCGGTCAGCAGGGGCTGACCGGCGGCACCAACGGCCTGACCAACTTCCAGATGTTCTTCGGACTGGACCTCTACCAGGCGGGCGACAAACGGGTCCTCTACCTGGTCGTGGCCGGCGTGCTCGGGGTCGTCTTCCTGATCGCCTGGCAGCTCGCCCGCAGCCGCTTCGGCCAACTGCTGGTCGCGGTCCGCGACGGCGAGGACCGGGTACGGTTCCTCGGCTACGACCCGGCCGTGGTCAAGACCATCGCGTTCGCGGTCTCCGCCGGGATGGCCGGGATCGCCGGTGCGCTCTTCGTGCCGATGGTCGGCCTGCTCAGCCCGGCCACCCTCGGCATCGTCGCCTCGCTGGAGCTGCTGATCGGGGTGGCGGTCGGCGGCCGGTTCTCGCTGGCCGGCGCGGTCGGCGGGGCGCTGCTGGTCAACTACGCCAAGACCATCTTCAGCGAGCAGTCGGCCGACAACTGGGTCTATCTGCAGGGAGCGATGTTCGTGGTGGTGATGCTCTGGGCGCCCCGGGGCCTCGCCGGGCTGTTCACCGACGCCCGGGTCGCGGTACGGCACCGGTTCGCCGGTCGCTCCGGTGGCCGGTCCGGTCCGGTGGCCGTCGCCGTACCCGACACCGCGCGGCCGCACCCCGGCGTCGTACCGGACCCCGGTGTGCCGGCCGTCGTCGGGCCCACCGCCGCTGCTTCGTCGACCCCCGGCACGCCGGCACCGGAGGCGGGCACCGCGTCACCGGTGCCCGCCGGCACGGTGCCCGCCGGACGGGACGAGGTGCGATCGTGACCGAGCTGCTCCAGATCCGTGGCCTGAACGTCGTCTTCTCCGGCTTCCGGGCCGTCACCGACCTCGACCTCACCGTCTCCGCCGGTGAACTGCGGTTCCTGATCGGCCCGAACGGGGCCGGCAAGACCACCCTCATCGACGTGATCACCGGCCTGACCAGGCCCACCTCCGGCTCGGTACGGTTCGCCGGCGAGGAACTCGTCGGACGGCGGGAACACCGGATCGTCCAACTGGGCATCGGCCGTACCTTCCAGACCTCGGTCGTCTTCGAGCAGCTGACCGTGCTGGAGAATCTGGACCTCGCGGCGAGCTTCCGTCGACCGCTCGCCGCCCGGCTGCGCCGCCGCCGCGACGTGTCGGACCAGGTCGCCGCCGCGCTGGAGACCACCGGCCTCGCCGAGTTGGCGTACCGCCCGGCGGCGGTGCTCTCGCACGGTCAGCGGCAGTGGCTGGAGATCGGCATGCTGCTGGCCCAACAACCCCGGCTGCTGCTCCTGGACGAGCCGGTGGCCGGGATGAGCCGGGACGAACGGGCCCGGACCGGGGAGCTGCTGCGCCAGGTGGCCCGGGACCACACGGTGGTCGTGGTCGAACACGACATGGACTTCCTCCGCCGCTTCGCCAGCACCGTCACCGTGCTGCACGAGGGACGGCTGCTCTGCGAGGGGACGGTCGCCCAGGTGCAGGCCGACCCCCGGGTGCAGGAGGTGTATCTCGGCCGATCCCGCAAGGAGACCGCCGGACTGGTCAAGGAGGCGTCCTAGGTGTTGACGGTGCAGGGTCTCGACGTGGCGTACGGCCGGGCACAGGTGCTCTTCGGGGTCGACCTGGTGGCCCCGGCCGGCGACCTGGTCTGTGTGATGGGGCGCAACGGGGTGGGCAAGACCACCCTGCTGAAGGCGATCATGGGTGTGCTGCCGGTCCGGTCCGGACGGGTGCTGTTCAACGGCCGGGACGTCACCGGGCTGAAAACCCACCAGCGGGTGAGCCTCGGTCTCGGTTACGTGCCGCCGGGGCATCCGACCTTTCCACAGCTCACCGTGGGGGAGAACCTGCAGGTGGCTGCCGAGGCGGCGGGTGCGGCCAGCCGGGGCGCGGTCGACGAGGCACTCGACCTCTTCCCGGCACTGCGCGGCCTGCTGCGGCGCCGGGCCGGTTTTCTCTCCGGCGGTCAGCAACAGCAGCTCGCCATTGCCCGCGCCCTGGTGAGCCGACCGAAGATGCTGCTGCTGGACGAGCCGACGGAGGGCATCCAGCCGTCGATCATCCTGGAGATCGAGGAGGCGGTGCAGCGGCTGCACCGTGACCTCGGTTTGGCGATCCTGCTGGTCGAGCAGTATCTGGAGCTGGCGCTGCGGCTCGCCGACCGGTTCGTGATCCTGGACGCCGGCGAGGTGGTCCGCTCCGGTGAACGGACCGAACTGCAGGATCCGTCGGTGCACGCCCTGCTGTCGGTCTAGGAAACCGTCGTGGCGAGGGCGGGTCACATCCCGTCCTGCTGCCGGGCGCCCGCTGTGGCGGTGCTGCCGTCAGGGTGCCGGTCACCGCCGGGTCGCTCGGGCCGCTATGTCCACTCCTGCCGGGGATGCCGCTCCTTCCGGCACCACCGCGACGGAGGCGACCCGGACTACCATAGCTGGGCATGTCCGTCGATGCGATGAGGCTCGATGGGGCGGGGCGTCCGGCGCCCGGCACCGCACCGGCGGCCCGAGCCTGGCCGACCGGCGGTGACCCCATGATGGCGCGGCCCCGATGACCGGCCGAGGGATCTGGCGTACGACCGACGACTCCACGTGGCGAGCCTCCGGCCCCGGCGGACGCGACTGGCAGCCGGCGTGGTCGTGGGGAAACGTCCGGCCGTCGCCCGGCCGGCTCGGTCCCCACCAGCCGGTACCGGCGTGGGTGACCGGACTCGTCAGCTACTCCGACGACCGCACCGGCCGACCCCGGGTGCTGGTCACCAGCTATGCCGGCACCCGCGTCGTCCTGGACCTGGCTGACGGCCGACTGATCGGCGCGCCGGACGACCGGCCCTACGCGAGCGTCAGCGTGACCACCCGGATCGCCGGCGAACGGATGATCGTGTCCGCCGGTGGTACCGGCCATCTGCAGGTCAGCGACCTCGCCAGCGGACGCCTGCGGTGGCGGCGGTGGTGCGGTGAGGCCCGGGCGCTCGCCACCGTCGCGCTCGACGGACGCCCGGTCGCGGTGCTGGCCGGCGGGGCGTCGCAACTGCAGGTCTGGACACTGACCGCCGAGCGGGGCGAACGGCTGGCGACGGTACGGACGGACGGCGGACGGATCGCCGCGCTGGCCGCGACGGAATGGGACGACGACGGTCTGGTGGCACTCGGCGGCACCACCGGCCAGATCACGCTCTGGCGGTTGGCCGTCGACGGCGCCGGCGCCCGCGTGGAACGGCTGGGCGAGTGTCGTTTCGAGGAGCCGAGACTCGTCAGCGCCCTGCGGTTCGCGACCTGGCAGGGCCGGTCGGTGCTGCTCGGCGCGGCCGGGCGACTGGCCCGGGTGTGGGCGGTGCCCGGCGGCCCACCGCTCGGACCGTCGTTCGCCGGACACCTGGACACCGTCAACTCGGTCGAGGTGGGACGGCTCGACGGCCGTCCGGTGATCTGGAGCAGCGACGCCGTGACGGTACGCGGATGGCTGCCGGAGACCGGCCGACAGCTGGGCGAGGCGTACCACCATCCCTATGAGGCGGCCCTGACCAGCATGACGGTGGTGGAGATCGCCGACCGGTCGACACTGGTCTGTGGGGACACCGCCGGAAGGGTGTGGACCTGGGAACCGGAGCGGCCGTACCCCCTCCGACGCGGCGCGGCGGCGACCACCTCGGAACCCGACGTCCCGCCGTCGGGTGTCGGTCCGGTCCGGCTGGCCACGGTCGAGTTCGCCGGCCGCCCGGTTGTGCTGGCCGGGCTGCCCGACCGGGCCGTCCGGGGCCTGGACCCGGTGGACGGCAGCACGGTGGACGTACCCGTCGACGGGCTTTGGGACGTCCCGCTGCTGGTGCCGGGTGACCGGCCGGTGCTGGCCCAGACCGGTCCGGACGGGATCGCGGTCTGGGATCCGGCTACGGGGGAGCGGCTCGGGACCGCGCTGTCCTGCCCCGACGGGGTCCTGGGGCCGGACGGTCCACTCGGTCCGCTCGCCTCGACACTGCTGGACGGGGCGTGGATGCTGCTGCTGACAGCGGGAGAACGCCTCTTCCGGATCGACGTCGCGACCGGCACGGTGGTCGGTCCACTGGTCGGGCACTCCGGGCCGATCCATGCGGTCGTCAGCACCGAGCTGGCCGGGGTGCCGGTTCTGCTCACCGCCGCCGGAGACGACACGGTGGTTCTCTGGGACCCGCGCGCCAACCGGAGTCTCGGCGTGGTGCTGTCCGGTCACGGCGGTGCCGCGTACGCCGTGACGGCGGCGACCGTCGACGGACGTGCCCTGGTGTACGGCGCCGGGCGGAGTGGGGTGGTCCGCGGTGTTGACGTGACGGATCTGCTCGAGGCGGAGCGGGTCGCCACGACCCGGGTCGGCCCGGAGCCGGGCGGTCCGCCCGTCCGGACCGGGGTGCCGGAGCCGGTGGTCGTGCTGACCGCCACCGGGCCGGTGCGGGCGCTCGCGGTGGTGCGATCGGGACAGGACAGCTGGCTGGTCGCCGCCGATGGCCGGACGCTGCTCTGGTGTCCGGTCACCGACGAGTTCCTGCCCCGGTGGACGACCGATCTCGACGACGTCGTGGACGACCTGGTCGCCCTGCCGCAGGTGCTGGTCGCGGCGACCGGGGAGGGGCTGGTCGGCTACCGGCCCGGGGCGCCACACGGGCCGGCGGCGGGGTGAACAGCGGGCGTCACCGTCGGTCGGCGACGTCGGTTGTCACCCGGGCGGGTCAGGCTGTCGGCCGCGTCGTCGCTGTGTCGGCGGGTTCGACCGAGGAGGCTTCGAAGAGCAGGCAGGACGAGGTGGCGTACGCGATCAGTCGGCCCTGGTCGTCGGTGAGTCTCGCCTCGGCCAGCGCGGTGCGCCGTCCCCGCTGGATGACCGTGCCCTCGCAGCGCAGCACGCCGCTGGCGACGGTGGCCGGCCGGAGGAACCGGACGTTGAGATCGAGCGACGTGTAACCGACCCCGGCCGGCAGGGTGGTGTGTACGGCGCACGCGGCGGCGGTGTCCAGCAGGATGGAGAGCACTCCGCCGTGCACGCTGCCGAGCGGGTTGTAGTGGAACTCCTGGGCGGTCATCTCGAGCGTCACCCGGCCCGGATCGGCGGTGAAGCGCTCCAGGCCGACCATCTGCATGACCGGTGGCGCGGACACCTCGCCGGCGATCATCGCGCGGAGCAGGTCGAGCCCGTCGCGTCGGCCGAACTGGGCAGCGCTCTCCGCCGGGTCCGACCAGGAGAACGAGCGGTGGCGCGTGTCGGGCTGCGTCTGGGTCATGGACGCAGCCTGGCAGTCCCTTGCTGGGTCTGTCAATAAGACCTAGCCTGGCGGCATGACAACCCCCGAGGCGCTCGACTGGTCGGTGGAGAACTGCACGATCGCCCGGGCCATGGCGGTGCTCGGCGAACGCTGGACCCTGGTGGTGCTGCGGGAGGTGTTCAGCGGCATCCGACGCTTCGACGACATGCGCAAGCGGACCGGCATACCCCGTCAGGTGCTCACCGCCCGGCTGGCGATGCTGGTGCAACGGGGCGTGCTGCGGCGGGAGCCGTACCGGGAACCGGGCGCCCGGCTGCGCCACGAGTACCGGCTCACCTCGATGGGACTGGAACTGTGGCCGGTCCTGGTGGCGGTCCTGGAGTGGGGTGACCGGCACCTGGCCGACCCGGAGGGCTCACCGCTGACCACTGTGCACCGGGACTGTGGCGCCGAGGTGCGGGCGGTGCTGCACTGCGCGGCCGGCCATGAGGTGGCCAACCCCCGGGACGTCGTACCCCGTCCGGGGCCGGGCGCCCACCGTCGGGTGCCGGTCGGCTGACGCCCCGGCGCCGTCGTGGTGGAGCCGCCACCGACGGGACGGCGCGGCTCCACCACCACCGGCTACCAGCCGAAACCGGCGCCGTACGAGACCTCCGCGAGGACCTGCTGGCCCGCCGTGTTCGGGTGGAAGTAGTCCCAGCCGGACAACTGGCCGAGGCTGAACGGGTAGTTGAAGATCGCGTTGCCGTCGAAGCCGCAGTTGCTGCCGTACGCCGCACAGGCCTGGGCGAGTTGGGTGTTGAACTCGACGACCCGCTGCCGTACCCGGTCGCGGCGGTCGACGTCGGTCTGGTTGTTGGACGTCGGGTTGGCGAGCATCGACTGGCAGATGCCGAACAGCGACCAGGCGGTCCGGGCGGCGAGGTCGCCGCGCCCGACGGACCAGAGCCGTTGGATGTCGGGGATGCTGATCACGAAAACCCGGGCGTTCGGCAGCCCGGCCCTCAGTCGGCCGAGCGCGTTGTCGATGTTCGCCCGGAAGGTGGCCACCGAGGTCATGCTCGACTCGGAACTGGTGCAGGCGTCGTTCGCCCCGATCAGCATGGTGACGTACCCGACGTTCTGGGCGACGGCGGCGTCGGCCTGGCCGGGCATGTCCGCGGACTTCGCCCCGGACCGGGAGACGTTGTGGTTCCGGCCGTTGATCGCCGGGTTCGCCGTACGGATCCGCAGGTAGTGGCTGTTGACCGAGGCTTCGGTGCCGGTGCTGAACGAGCGGGACGGGCAGTCGACGTACCAGCCGCAGGCGTTGAAGCCACGGGTGATCGAGTCGCCCATGCTGGCCATCGAGGCGGGCGGGGGACCGGGGTCGGCGCTCGCCGGGACACCGAGGCCGACGGCGCCGAGGGTGACGGCGGAGACGAGGGCGGCGGTGGCGAGCAGGACGGAGCGGGTTTTCCGGATCGGGCGGGGGAGGGTGGCGGTACGGGACATTGGCGGCCTCCGGATCGGGGTGCCTGGGCCAATCGGGGTGCGCCAGATCATATAGATACACCTGAGTGGGAACAATGGCGCTTCGTGGGCCGTCACGAAAGCGGATCCATAAGGCGTACGCCCTGCTGCAGTCGATATGTTACGAGTCTTGCTCATGATCTTATATGTCTAAATACTCGTGGAAGATGTGCCGCAAGGCGGCGCAGAAACCTCCAAACCCCCCTTGGGAGGCTCCATGCGACCCACGAGGTCCCCGATCCGTCGTGCCGCGGTCGTACTCAGCGCCGGCACCCTCGTCGCCGGGATGTTGTCCGGCATGCCGGCGTACGCCGCCGCGCCGGTGGCCGCCGCGTCCCCGGACGCCGCCACGGCGCTCTCCGACCGGCTCGGCGCCCGCTCGGCCGGGACGTACCTGGACGAGGCCACCGGCAAGATGATCGTCACCGTGACCGACGAGGCCGCCGCCCGTGAGGTCCGGGCGTCGGGGGCGACCCCCCGGATCGTCGCCCGTGGCGCCGCCGAACTGGCCAGCGTGACCGCCGAACTGGACCGGTCGGCCCGGATCCCGGGCACCGCGTGGTACGTCGACCCGGTCAGCAACCAGGTGATCGTCGACGTGGACAGCACCGTCACCGGGGCCAAGCTGGCGAAGATCAAGTCCGTCGTCGCCCCGTTCGGCGGCGCGGTACGGGTGCAGGCGATCCCCGGAACGCTGAGCACCACCATCTCCGGCGGCAACGCGATCTACACCGGTGGCAGCCGCTGCTCGCTCGGCTTCAACGTACGCAGCGGCAGCACCTACTACTTCCTGACCGCCGGGCACTGCACCAACGCCGGCGCGAACTGGTCGGCCAGCTCCGGCGGATCGGTGATCGGTACCCGGGCCGGCAGCAGCTTCCCGGGCAACGACTACGGCATCGTCCGGTACGCCAGCGGCGTCGCTCAGCAGCCCGGCGACGTCACCCTCTACAACGGCACCTTCCGGGACATCACCGGTGCCGCCAACCCGAGCGTCAACCAGTCGGTACAGCGCAGCGGCAGCACCACCCAGGTGCGCAGCGGCCGGGTGACCGCGCTCAACGCCACCGTCACCTACCAGGGCAGCGGCACGGTCTCCGGGCTGATCCGGACCACCGTCTGCGCCCAGCCGGGTGACAGCGGCGGCCCGCTCTTCGCCGGTACCACCGCGCTCGGGCTGACCTCCGGCGGCAGCGGCAACTGCTCCAGCGGCGGCGTCACCTTCTTCCAGCCGGTTGTCGAGGCGCTGAACGCGTACGGCGTCAGCGTCTACTGACAATCCCGATCCGATCCGCCCACCGGGCCGCCGTCTCCCTAGCGGGACGGCGGCCCGGTCCGTTCCGGAGCACCGCCACCCTCCGCTGTCGTCGGCCCCGACCAAGGCCCGCCCGCCGGTGCGCGGCCGGGCCTTGGTGTTCGCCGGCCCGCCGGTGCGCGGCCGGGGTGTTCGCCGCCCCGTCGGTCTGTGGGTGTGGCGTGGTCAGATCCGGTGGTGGCGGTACCAGCGCAGACCGACCAGTACCACGACGAGCGGCCAGATCGCCTCCGCGCCGGCGGTCACCCGTTCGGCCAGTCCGGCCGTCGGGCCGTCCGGCAGTTGCAGCGCCAGCCACAACCCGGTCCCGAGCATCACCGCGCTCGCGACGAGTCCCGCCGGCCGGCGGAGCACCCAGGGCCGGCCGGGTCGTCCGCCGGCCGCCCGTGTGCCGGCTCCCTGTGTACCGGCGGCCTGTCCACTGGCTGGTTGTGCCGTTCCGGCGGTGCGTCGAGGCCCGGGTGCCAGGGCGGCCGCCGCCGGCCAGGCCGCCAGCCCCACGAAGCCGACCACCGCCGCGATCCCGTGTGCGGGTGGGGTGACCGAGTCGACCTTCGGCACCGACGCCACCACGATGGTCGCCAGGCCGCCGAGGCCGTACACGAGTCGTCCGGCGAGCGGCACGAAACGCAGGCCGATCGCGGTCACCAGGTGTGCCAGCCCGAGCCCGGCGAGGCAGGTGATCAGGATCAGCCGGTCGACGGGTCCGTAGGAGGAGAGCAGGCTGATGGTGTCGGAGACCGGGTCGTATCCGTCCGGCTCACGGACCGCCGCCAGGGTCCACCCGACGGCCAGGAGTGCCGGGGCCGCCACCGCGGAAAGCACCCCCCACCAGGGCACCACAGGCATGACATGACCCTACGTGCCTGATTGGTTGCCGCAGGTCAGGTCGGCCGGTACTCCACCTCCGGTCGGCCCGGCGTGCCGTACCGGGAACTCCGGCTGACCCGACCAACGCTCACCAGGTGCTCCAGATATCGCCGGGCGGTCACCCGGGAGATGCCGGTCCGGGTCGAGACCTCGGTGGCCGACAGCCCCGGCTCGGCCCGCAGCGCGGCGAGCACCGCGTCCAGGGTCTCCGGGCCGAGCCCCTTCGGCAGAGTGTCGGCGTCCGCGCCGCGCAGGGTGGCGAACATCCGGTCCACCTCGTGCTGGGCGACCACCGTACCGTCGACGAGCGCCTGCCGGCGGTACTCGGCGTACCGCTCCAGCTTGTCGCGGAACGCGGCGAAGGTGAAGGGTTTCAGCAGGTAGTGGGTCACCCCGAGGGCGACCGCGGCGCGCACCATGGCGAGGTCCCGGGCCGAGGTCACCGCGAGCACGTCGGTGTCGCTGCCGGCGGCCCGCAACGCCCGACAGACGTCCAGGCCGTGCAGGTCGGGCAGCCGGAAATCCAGGAGTACGAGATCCACGCCCGCCCCGCCGTCCGCCCGCAGCGCCGCCATGGCCTCCCGGGCGGTGTGCGCGACGCCGACCACCTGGAATCCCGGCACCCGCTCGGTGTACGCCCGGTGCGCGTCGGCGAGCAGCGGCTCGTCCTCGACGACCAGCACCCGGATGACGCTCACCGACGGGTCTCCGGCGCGGTCGTCGCCCGCCCCGGGCCGGTCGGAAGCGCCGGGTCGCTCAGGTCCGTCAGGTGGCTCGGGCCCGTCGGGTCGCTCTGGTCTGTCGGGTCGCTCTGGTCTGTCGGGTCGCTCAGGTCTGTCGGGTCGCCCGGGATCCTCGAGTGGTTCGGGTCTGTCGGGTGGCCGGGGATGGGCAGCCGGACGCTGAACAGGGTGCCACCCTCGGCGGGGCGGGTCACCTCGACCGTGCCGTCGTACCGGGACACCACCTGGCCGACCAGGGCCAGGCCGAGCCCGCGTCCGGGGCTCTTGGTCGACCAGCCCCGGCGGAACGCGTCGGCGACCTGGGTCGGGTCGAGCCCCGGACCGCTGTCGGTGACCCGGACCGTCACCTCCGCCTGGGTCGCCCCGAGGTGGACCCGGACCCGCCGGGGCGGCGCGGTGCCGGCGACCGCCTCAAGTGCGTTGTCGACCAGGTTGCCGACGACGGTGAGCAGGTCACCGATGGGCAGCGGGTGTCCGTCGAGCCGGGAACCGGGGTCGACCGTCAGGTCCACGCCGCGTTCTCCGGCCCGGGCGGACTTCCCGAGCAGCAGGGCGGCCAGCGCCGGTTCGGTGACCGCGCCGACGACCCGGTCGGTGAGCTGCTGGGCCAACGACAGTTCGGCGGTGGCCAGCCGTACCGCCTCGTCGGTACGCCCCAATTCGACCATGGTCAGTACGGTGTGCAGCCGGTTCGCCGACTCGTGCGCCTGGGCCTGCAACGCCTCGGTCAGCCCGCGTACCGAGTCGAGTTCACTGGCCAGCGCCCGCAGTTCGGTGTGATCTCGCAGGGTCAGCACGGTGCCGGCGGCGCGGCCGTGGAAGGTGGTCTCCCGCTGGTTGGCCACCAGCATCCGGTCGCCGGCGATGATCGGTTCGTCGTGTGCCGGCCGACCGGAGGCGATCAGTTCGGTCACGGCCGGCGGCAACCCGAGTTCGGCCACGTGCCGGTCCTGAGCCCGGTTGGCTCCGGCCGCCTCCCGGTTCACCGGCGCCCCGACGGCTGCCGGCTCCCCGCCCGGCCTGCCGGTTGCCTGGTCCGAGGCTCCGCCCGGCCCGGCGGCTGCCTGGTCTCCGGCCGGGCTGGCGGCTGCCTGGTCGGGAGTCGGTTCCGCCTCGGTCAACCCGAGCAGGCGCCGGGCCTCGTCGTTGATCAGGGCGACCCGGCGGTCCGGGGTCAGCACCACCAGCCCTTCCCGGACCGAGTGCAGCACGGCGTCGTAGTACTCGTACATCCGGGTGATCTGGGCCGGGCCGAGGCCGTGCGTCTGGCGGCGCAGGCGGCGGCTGAGCAGCCACGAACCGGCGGCGGCCAGGGCGAGCGCGGCGGCGGTGGCGCCGAGCAGCGCGGGCGCCTGTGCCAGCAGCTTCCGGTTGATCGCCTCGGTGGTGATACCGACCGACACCAGGCCGACGACCTCGCCGTTCCCGGCGCGGACCGGCGCCACCGCCCGGACCGACTCGCCGAGGGTGCCGACGTTGATCGTGGTGAACGCCCGGCCGGCGAGCGCCGGGGAGATCTCGCCGACGAAGGGCTCGCCGATCCGGTCGGGGTTCGGGTGCGAGTAGCGGGTCCGGTCCGGCGCCATCACCACCACAAAATCGGTCCCGGTCGCCTGTCGGGTGGCTTCCGCGTACGGCTGCAGGGCGGCCGTCGGGGCGGGGGAGCGCAGTGCGGTCACCACGTCGGGGGAGTGCGCGACCGCCTCGGCCACGGCGAGGACCCGTTCCCGCGCGGCGGTCCGTACGTCGGCACGGGCCAGCAGCACCGCGCCGACCATGCCGGCCACCACCAGCAGGGTGACCACGAGGACCTGCAGGGCGAAGAGCTGACCGGCGATGCTCCACCGTCTGGACATGCGCTGCAGTGCTCTCTCTGCTCTCCGGTTGCACGGGTGGCCGTTGTTCGAGGTCGCGGCCGGATTCTGGGTCCGTCCGGAGTCTGGCCGGTGAACACAATGAACGCAAGGCTGCCTCGGGGACGGGCTGCGGGTCAGTGTGACCTCATGCACACCCCCACCAGCATCCGGCCGCGACGGGACCGGACCCGCTTCCTGTATCTCGCCGTGATCGTCGCCGTCGTCGCCGGCATCATCGTCGGTTTTGTCGCGCCCGACGTGGCCAAGGAACTGAAGCCGATCGGCACCGGCTTCGTCGCGCTGATCAAGATGATGATCAGCCCGGTCATCTTCTGCACGATCGTGCTCGGTGTCGGCTCTGTCCGGCAGGCCGCGAAGGTCGGCAAGGTCGGTGGTCTGGCGCTCGGCTACTTCCTGATCATGTCGACGGTGGCGCTCGCCATCGGCCTGGTCGTCGGCAACATCGTGCACCCCGGCTCCGGCCTGCACCTCGACGCGACCCAGGCCGCCGCCGGACAGGCCCAGGTCAGTGGTGACAGCGAGGGGACCGTCGACTTCCTGCTCGGGATCATCCCGACCTCGCTGTTCTCGGCGCTCACCGAGGGCGAGGTGTTGCAGACCCTGCTGGTCGCGCTCCTGGTCGGCTTCGCCGTGCAGGCGATGGGCCGTCGGGGCGAGCCGGTGCTGCGCGCGGTCGGCGTGGCACAGCGGCTGGTCTTCAAGATCCTCGCGATGGTGATGTGGTTGGCGCCGATCGGCGCGTTCGGGGCGATCGCCGCAGTGGTCGGCGCGACCGGCGTGGACGCGCTCAAGAGCCTCGCCCAGATCATGGTCGGCTTCTACGTCACCTGCGTCATCTTCGTGATCGTCTTCCTGGGCCTGCTGCTCTGGCTGATCGCCCGGATCTCGATCTTCTCCCTGCTGAAGTACCTGGGCCGGGAGTTCCTGCTGATCCTCTCCACCTCCTCCTCCGAGTCGGCGCTGCCCCGGTTGATCGCCAAGATGGAGCACTTCGGGGTGAGCAAGCCCGTCGTCGGCATCACCGTCCCGACCGGCTACTCCTTCAACCTCGACGGCACCGCCATCTACCTGACCATGGCCTCGCTCTTCGTCGCCGAGGCGCTCGGCAAGCCGCTGAGCATCGGCGAGCAGATCTCGCTGCTGGTCTTCATGATCATCGCTTCGAAGGGTGCGGCCGGGATCACCGGCGCCGGGCTGGCCACCCTGGCCGGCGGTCTGCAGAGCCACCGTCCCGACCTGGTCGACGGGGTCGGCCTGATCGTCGGCATCGACCGGTTCATGTCCGAGGCCCGGGCGCTGACCAACTTCGCCGGCAACGCGGTGGCGACGGTGCTGATCGGCACCTGGACGGGTGAGTTCGACCGGGAGCAGGCGCGGGCCGTACTGGCCGGGCAGCGACCGTTCGACGAGGCGACCATGCTCGACGAGGACGAGTCGGACGACAGCCCGGACCGGCCGGAGTCGGCGCAACGGGAGACCGACCAGGGGGAGGCGGACACCAGTCGGCTGGCGAAGACCCCCGCCTGAGCGCGATCCCGGCGACGGTCGCCGTGCCGGTCGGACCCCACCCCGGCACACCCCCACGCCCCACCCCGCAGCCGCGCGCCACC